>JAWVEC010000122.1:0-4162 GCA_033856975.1 Gaiellales bacterium | reverse complement strand
CTGTTCGAGCCGGTGCAGATCGGCCCAAAGACTCTGCGAAACCGCTTCTATCAGGTGCCGCACTGCACCGGCTTCGGCGTCGAGAAGCCGTGGACGCAGGCCGCATTCCGCGGCATGAAGGCGGAGGGGGGCTGGGCGGCGGTGTGCACCGAGTACTGCTCGATCAGCCCCGATTCGGACGAGTCGCCCTACACCTCGGCCCGGCTGTGGGACGACGAGGACATGCGCGCGCTGTCGCTGATGACGGCCAAGGCGCACGAGCACGGATCGCTGGCCGGCGTCGAGCTGTGGCACGGCGGCGTCTACGCCGAGAGCCGCGAGGCGCGGCTGCCCCAGCTGGCGCCGTCGCAGATCGGCAGCGACATGGACAGCATCGTGGTGCCCAAGCAGATGGAGCGCGACGACATCCGCCGCGCGCAGGATCAGTGGGTGGCCGCCGCCAAGCGCGCCCGCACCGCTGGCTTCGACATCATCTACGTGTACGGCTCGCACACCTACCTGCCGACGCAGTTCCTCTCGCCGGTCTACAACCGCCGCAGCGATGAGTACGGCGGCTCGTTCGAGAACCGCGCCCGCTTCTGGCTGGAGGCGATCGAGCTGGTCAAGGAGGCGGTCGGCGACGACGTCGCGATCGCGGTGCGGATCGCGGCCGACACGCTGGAGCTGTCGGGGGTGCCGATGGAGGATGGGCTGGCCTTCATCCGCGCGGCCGACCACATGGTCGACCTGTGGGACGTGGTGATCGGCTCGATGTGGGGCGCCGGCCGGCTCGACTCGGGGCCGTCGCGGTTCTACGACCAGGGCTACCAGATGCGCTGGTCGGGCCGCGCCCGCGAGGCGACCGCGAAGCCGATCGTGGTCGTGGGCCGCTTTACCGATCCCGACCGGATGGCCGAGCTGGTGCGCGGTGGCACGGTCGACCTGATCGGCGCCGCACGGCCCTCGATCTCGGATCCCTTTCTGCCCAGCAAGATCGAGCAGGGCCGCTACGACGAGATCCGCGAGTGCATCGGCTGCAACGCCTGCTACTCGCGCTCGATCTGGGGTGGCCACCTGGGCTGCACCCAGAACGCGACCGCCGGTGAGGAGCACCGCAGGGGCTGGCACCCCGAAAGGTTCACGCCCGCTGCCAATGCCGACAACGGCGTGCTGGTGGTGGGCGCCGGGCCGTCCGGCATGGAGTGCGCGACGGTGCTCGGCAAGCGCGGCATGGAGCTGGTGCACCTGGTCGACGCGGATGACGACATCGGCGGCTGCATGCGCTGGATCACGCGCATGCCGGGGCTGGGCGGCTGGGGTCACGTGGTCGACTACCGTCGGGTGCAGCTCGATCGGCTGGTGAACGTCTCGCTGGGGATGGGCACGCGGCTTACGGCGGCCGAGGTGCTCGACTACGGCGCCCAGATCGTGATCGTGGCCAGCGGCTCGCACTGGGCCGGGGACGGGCTGAGTGGCGTCACGCGGCAGCCGATTCCGGGTGCTGACTCGGCGCTGGCGCACGTGCTGACGCCCGAGCAGGTGATGCTGGACGGCAAGCGGCCACCTGGCAGACGCGTTGCCGTGGTCGACTACGAGGGCTACTTCACGGGTACGGCGATCACCGAGCAGCTGTGCGGTGACGGCTTCGAGGTGGTGTTCGTGACCAGCCATGAGTCGGTGGCGCCGTACGCCGACCAGACGCTGGAGGGCCGACCGGTACGGCAGCGGCTGCACGACCTGGGCGTCCCGCTGCACCGGGGCGTGATGGTGACCGGGATCTCGGAGGGCGGCATCGATCTGGAGGGCGAGTTCGGCGCTCGCTCGCAGCTGGAGGTGGACGGCGTGGTGCTGGTCACCCAACGGCTTTCGGATGACGAGCTGTACCGGCAGCTGGCCGCCGACCCGGCGGCCATGGCAGAGGCCGGCATCGAGCACCTGTACCGGATCGGCGACTGTGTGGCCCCACGGCTGATCGCCGATGCGATCTTCGACGGCCACCGGCTGGCGCGCGAGATCGACTCGCCCGATCCATCCCAGCCGTTGCCCTACCTCCGCGAACGCCCGCTGGTCGCCTCCATCGCCCACTGAACGCCGCGAGTCTGGTGCCAGACACTCCCCGCGCAGAAATGACGCTCCCGTCACACCTTTGTGACACATCGCCCGCTTCGTTAAGCCAATCCCCTCCCCGCCCCAATTATTGGAGTCAAACACTCAGCGCGCAGGGTTGACGTGGCTGTGACGGAATTGGCACGGTTGGCCCGGTGCGATCAGCGCACGCCGAGGCGGATCGTGTAGCTCCTCAGCGCCGGCCACACGCGGTTGTCGAGCACGCGGTCGGCCGTCTCGCGCAGCGCTGCGAGCGTCGCCTCCACCTCGGGGTCGGCGCCGTCGAACAGCGCCAGCGGGCCGATGCTCTGCGCCAGGCCGACCAGCCGGTCGGCGTCGATCGCATCCTCGGCGTGGCAGTGCACCTCGCGGCTGTAGCGGAAGTGCCCGCTCTCCTCGATCTGGCCGAGATGGCCGGACTTGGGCCAGGTCGTCGCGCCGGCCTCGATGCCGAATCGCCTACGGGCCGCGGAGCGGGCGGCCACGTGCGCCCTGAAGGCGGCCTCCACCTCCGGCTCGATCACCGGCACCACGTCGTAGTCGTAGGCCGCGAACACGCCCCCAGGCCGCAGCAGCCGCGCCGCCTCGGCCAGCACCGGGCCGGGCTCCATCCAGTGGAACGACTGGGCGCAGGTGACGATGTCGGCCACCGCGGGGGCGAGCCCGGTGTCGTGTGCGAAGCGGCCCGCGAACTCGACGTTGGGCGCGGCGGTGGCCGCTCGCGCCTGCGCGACCATGCTCGGGTTTCCCTCCACGCCCACCACCCGCACGGCCCGCTCCGACCATGCCCGAGACGAGAGGCCGGTACCGCAACCCAGGTCGATCACAAGCGACGGGCGCGCGGCGCCGGCCTGCATCGTCAGGATCGACAACACGGCGGGAGCCGGGCTGGGCCGAAACTCGTCGTACGCCTGGGCGAACCCCTCTGCGGCATATCCGGAACCGTCGATCAGCCGCTGCGAGAAGCCCATCCGGCCATCCTATCGATAGAATCCGCTCCCACATGGCCGAGTACCGCATCACCTACTGGCGCGAGATTCCCTCGATGGTGACCGCCCGCGAGGGCGATGCCACGGCCAAGTCCGGGCTACCGGCGCGGTTTCAGGAGGCGATCGACGAGGCGGCAATGCGGCAGGGAATGGCCGGCTCCGACGAATACCTGGAGCAGTGGCACCACGGTGAGTGGCAGCCGGGAGAGGGCACACCCGACGAGTTGGTGTCGGGAATCGCCGAGCGGCTCGACGCGGAGTACGACGCCGCCCGGCTCGAATCGATGCTGGAGGAGTAGGGATATGGGCGCAATCGCACAGCTTCTGGGAGACGACCGGCCGATCGTCGGCGACGGCGCCATCGGAACGATGCTGCAGGCCGCCGGGCTGATGCCGGGCGCCTCGCCCGAGCTGTGGAACGTCGACCACGCCGACCGCATGCAGGTGATCCACTCCGCCTACGCCGACGCCGGTGCGCGGCTGCTCACGACCAACACCTTTGGCGGCACGCGGTCGCGGCTCGCGCTGCACGGGCTCGAGGATCGCGTCCACGAGCTGAACGAGGCCGGCGCCCGGCTGGCGCGCGAGGTGGCGGACACCGGCGACGCCCTCGTGCTCGGCAGCATGGGCCCGACAGGCGACCTGATGGAACCGCTGGGCGTGATGACCCACCAGCAGTGTGCCGACCTCTACGCCGAGCAGGCCGCTGGACTGGCGGCGGGCGGCGCCCAGATCCTGCTCGCCGAGACGTTCAGCGACCTGGGCGAGGTGCGCGCCGCCGTCGAGGGCGCCCGGCGTGGCGCGCCCGACGTCCCGGTCGCGGTGACGATGACGTTCGACCTCAAAGGCCACACGATGATGGGCGTCAGCCCTCTCCAGGCGCTGGAGGCGATCGCCGAGCTGGGCGTCGAGATGATCGGCGGCAACTGCGGCAGCGGCCCCGAGGAGATCGAGAACGTGATGCTGGTGATGTCGGCCAACCGGCCGCCGGGTGTGCTGCTGCTCGCCCAGAGCAACGCCGGGCTGCCGCAGATGGTCGGCGACGAGTTCCGCTACGGCGGCACGCCCGAGGTGATGGCCGGCTACGC
>JAWVEC010000121.1:0-27648 GCA_033856975.1 Gaiellales bacterium | reverse complement strand
CCGCCCTGCGCGAGGGGCTGGAGCGCTTCTCGGCGGCGTTCGGAAGGTTCGAGAGGATCACCCTCGGTGATCGGGAGGCGGTGCTGCTGCTGATCAAGAACCCGGCCGGCGCCAACGAGGTGATCCGCACGCTGGCCGGCGACCCCGCGCCCAAGACGATGCTGCTGGCGCTCAACGATCGCATCGCCGATGGCCGTGACGTGTCATGGATCTGGGACGTCGATTTCGAGCTGCTCGCCCCCCAGATCGATCGCATCGTCTGCACCGGCACGCGCGCGGCCGAGATCGGCATGCGGCTGAAGTACGCGGGAGCCGAGCGGATCGACGTCGTGGTGCCCGCCGAGGCGGCGCTGGACGCCGTGGCCGCCCGCGGGCAGGGCCCCGTCTACCTGCTCGCCACCTACACAGCGATGCTCGAGCTGCGTCGTCTGCTGGAGCAGCGCGGCGTGGTGCGCCCGTTCTGGGAGGAGGCGGCGGCGTGAGCAGGATCCGGATCGGGCACCTCTACCCCGAGCATCTCAACATCTACGCCGACCGCGGCAACATCGCCGTGCTCGACCGCCGTTGCCGCTGGCGCGGGATCGAGTGCGAGGTGATTGCGGTGGGCGTGGGCGATCGGCTGCCGCAGGCCGATCTCTACTACCTGGGCGGCGGCCAGGATCGAGACCAGCTGCTGATCGCTGACGATCTCGGCCGCCACGCCGCAGACCTCGCATCGGCGGTGGCGGACGGCGCCGGCGTGCTGGGCGTCTGCGGCGGCTACCAGCTGCTGGGACACAGCTACCGCGGCCATCTCGGCGACGAGATGCGCGGAATCGGGCTGGTCGACCTCGTCACCGAGGCCGGCCCCACCCGCATGATCGGTAACGTGGTGCTCGAGTGCGAGCTGGATCCCGGCCAGCGGCGGACGCTGGTCGGCTTCGAGAACCATGCCGGGCGTACGCGGCTGGGCACCGGCGTCGTGCCGCTTGGCCACGTCCTGCATGGTCACGGCAACAACGGCAGCGACGGCGGCGAGGGCGTCCGGGCAGGCGGTGTGATCGGCACCTACGTGCATGGGCCGCTGCTGCCCAAGAACCCGTGGCTGGCCGACTGGCTGATCGGTCGCGCACTGGCGCGCAGCGGCGTGGTCGAGCCGCTCGCGCCGCTGGACGACGCGCTCGAGCTGGAGGCCGGCCGCGTGGCCGCCGAGCTGGCCGGCTGACAGAGGCTGCAACCACGTCCCGGACAGCCACTGGGGGAGCGGCCGATCGATGGCCGCTCCCCCGCTCCGCGGGCGCGGTCGTCCGGGAGCCATGGACGACGGCCCGCGTTGATCTACCGGACGGTTGGCCGCCCCAACCTGGTCGCGCGGCGGATCGCGCGCACCGTCTGGCCGCGCCGCTGGCGGCGGCGCTCGCGCCGCTGCTCCTCGGCCAGGCGCATGAACAGCTCGTGCTCGGTCTCGCGTCGCGGTGAGCGGGGCGACCTGGGGATGGCTGCCGGGTAGAGATGACGGATCATCATATTCTCCTTATTGTCTATCGGACTTATCGAGATCATGCTAGCGAGACACGCTCGGGCGGCCCAGCGATTCACCGTTTCGTGTCCTACGGTTAACGCGAGCGAAACACGGCGGCGATGCAGAGAGCGCTCATCGCGCCCAGAGCTGACCCAGGTGCACGAACGGGTCGCCGGGCATCCAACGCTCCACGAAGCGGTGGATCGGCGGTCGCAGATCGAGTGTGCCCAGCTCGCCGGTCGAGAACAGCTGGTGGCCGCGGATGGTCACGTCGGCGGTCGAGATCTTGGCGAACTGATCGTCGGCCACGTCGCCGTGAAAGACCAGGTGCACGATATGCTTGCGCGGCCGCATGTCGGCCGGAGCGATCGTCTCGGCGATCGCGATCGGCCCGTCCAGCCGCACCGAGCGCAGGCCGCACTCCTCGTCCAGCTCCCGCAGCAGCGCCTCGTGCATCGACTCGCCCTGCTCCACCCCACCCCCCGGCAGCAGCCAGTAGGAGCGTCCAAGCTTGGTGTGCTTGCACAAAAGCACGGCGTCGCCGCGCCGGATCAGCGCCGACACCCGAATCCTGGGCTCGCTCACGGGGTGCGGACCGCCGAGGAGCCAAAGCCGCTCGCCGCCCGTTGCGAGTCGGGCAGCTGCTCCACCTCCACCAGCTCCACGGCCGGCAGCGCCAGGATCACCAGCTGGGCAATCCGGTCACCGACCTCGATCTCGAACGCGTGCTCGGGATCGGTGTTCAGCAGCACCACGCGCAGCTCGCCGCGGTATCCGGCGTCGATCAGCCCCGGCGAGTTGACGACCGTGATGCCGCGCTTGGCGGCAAGGCCGGAGCGGGGCTGGACGAAACCGGCGTACCCGCTCGGGATCGCGATCGCCAGCCCGGTTGCGACCGTCGCCCGGGCTCCCGGCTCCAGCGTCACCCGCTCGACACTGGCCAGGTCGAGTCCGGCATCGTCGGCGTAGGCCGTGGTTGGGATGCGGGCCTCCGGGTGCAGCCGGGTGATCGCGACCTCGATCCTCACGGATCGTCGGTGCGGTAGATGCCGTAGCGGCCGGCCATGCGGGCGGGCAGCCGCGCAGTTACGTGCACGCCGTCGGGCATGTCCTCACGGGCCGTGATCGGCGCGCCGCTGGCGTACAGCTCCGACAGCTCGGCGCCGCGGTCGTGCGGCAGCAGCAGCCGCACATCGACGTAGCGGTCGGCGAAGAACGCGGCCACCCGCCGCTTCAGCTCGTCCAGGCCCTCCCCGCTGCGGGCCGAGATCTGCACCGCGTCGGGGTAGCGGTTTCGCAGCCGCCGGGCGGTCAGCGGATCGATCACGTCGATCTTGTTGAGCACCAGCAGCTGTGGCATCTGCTCGGCCTCGATCGAATCGAGCACGGCCTGCACGCTGTCCAGCTGGCCGGCCAGATCGTCCTCGCCGGCCGAGGCGTCGCCCACCAGCAGCACCAGGTCGCCGGCCAGCGTCTCCTCCAGGGTGGCGGCGAACGCCTCGACCAGCTGGTGTGGCAGCTTTCGGATGAAGCCGACGGTGTCGGTCACCAGGTACGAGCGGCCGTCCTCGCTGAAGGCGCGGGTGGTCGGGTCGAGCGTCTCGAACAGCCGGTCGTTGACGCTGACCTGGCTGCCGGTGAGCGCGTTCAGGAGCGTCGATTTGCCGACGTTGGTGTAGCCGGCCAGCGAGACGGTGGGGCTCTCGTTGCGCGACCGCTCGCGTCGCATCACCTCGCGTCGCGAGGCGACGTCGCGCAGGCGCCCCTTGAGGAGCGTGATCCGGCGCCGCGCCGTTCGGCGGTCGGACTCGAGCTGCGACTCGCCCGGGCCGCGGGTGCCGATGCCGCCACCCAGCCGCTCGAGGTGCTGCCACATGCCGCGCATCCGCTGCAGGTTGTACTCGAGCTGTGCCAGCTCCACCTGCAGCTTGCCCTCGGCGGTGTGCGCGTGCTGGGCGAAGATGTCCAGGATCACCGCGGTGCGGTCGACCACGCGCGCCTGCAGCTCGTCCTCCAGCCGTCGCTGCTGGCGGGGCGTCAGCTCGTCGTCGCAGACGATCACCTCGGCCTCGACCCGCTCGGCCAGCTGCTTCAGCTCCTCCAGCTTGCCCGGGCCGAGATACGTGCTGGGGTGCGGGCCGCGGCGATGCTGGACGATGGTGGCCACCGTCTCGACCCCGGCCGTGGTCAACAGCTCCTCCATCTCGAGCAGCATGGCCTGGCCGTCCGCGCCGGGCGGAAGGGTCAGCATGATCACGCCACGCTCCGGAGCAGCGCCCGGTGCGCCGCCGTTGGGAGAGGGCTGCGACATCACCGCTCAGTATAGGTGGCGGGATGGGAAGGCCGGCGGAACTCGGCTCCTAGACGGTGACGCGCAGGTGCTGCTCGATCCGCTGCATCGCCTCGCGCAGCCGATCGTCGGGCAGCGTCAGCGAGAGCCGCACGTATCCCTCGCCGTTGGGGCCGTACGACGAGCCGGGCGAGACGACCACTCCGGCCTGATCGAGCACCAGCTCGCAGAACGAGACCGAGCTGTGGCCGTCGGGTACCGGAACCCAGATGTACATCGTGCCCTTGGGTGGCGTGACCTCGATGCCGACCGCCCTCAGCGCGGCCACGGTCAGGTCGCGGCGGCGGCGGTAGACCTCGCACATCTCACGGGCGACGCCGGCACCCTCGTTCAGCGCCCGCACGGCGGCCATCTGGATGGCGTCGAACATGCCCGAGTCGATGTTCGTCTTCAGCTTCCAGAGGGCGTTGATCATCTCGGCGTTTCCGACCGCCGCGCCCACCCGCCAGCCGGTCATGTTGTAGGCCTTGGACAGCGAGAACATCTCGATGCCGGCCTCCTTGGCACCGGGTGCCTGCAGGAAGCTGGCGGCGACGTGGCCGTCGAAGGTGATCTCGGAGTAGGCGTTGTCGTGCACGATCGGCACCTGGTGCTCGAGCCCGAAACGGGCCAGCCGCTCGAAGAAGTCGTCCTCGATCACGGCTCCGGTGGGGTTGTTGGGGTAGTTGCAGAACAGCAGGTTGGCGCGCCGCCGCGCGTCCGCCGAGATCGCGTCCAGATCGGGCTGGAAGGCGGTGCCGGCGGTCAGCGGCATCAGCACCGGCTCTGCGCCGCACAGCAGCGAGCCGGATGTGTAGACGGGGTAGCCGGGGTCGGCGGCGAGGCAGACGTCGCCCGGGTCGAGCATCGCCCAGCAGATGTGGGCCACGCCCTCCTTGCCGCCCAGCAGCGGCAGCACCTCGCTGTCGGGATCGAGCGCAACGCCGAAGCGGCGCTGGTAGAAGGCGGCCACCGCCTCGCGGAACGCCGCCCGGCCGCGGTTCGAGGGGTACCGGTGGGTGTCGGGACGCGCGACCTGGCGCTGCGCCTCCTCGACCACGATCGACGGCGTCGGCAGGTCGGGATCTCCGATGCCGAGCGAGATCACGTCCACGCCGGCCGCCCGCTTCTCGGCGATCTTCCGCTCCAGCTCGGCGAACAGGTAGGGCGGGAGCTGGTTCACACGCTGCGCGATTCGCATCAGAGACGCTCCAGGCTGTCGAGGAACTCGGCGCTGAACTCGGCCCGGTGGATGCACTCGACTGGGCCGGTCAGCCGGACGGAGAGATCGTCGGACACCTCGATCGTGAGGTCGCCGCCGTCCAGGTGCACGATCACGGGCGAGCTGGCGCGGCCGTTCACGACCGCGGCCACGGCGGTCGCGCTCGAGCCCGATCCGGACGACAGCGTCTCGCCCGCGCCCCGCTCCCACACCCGCATCCGCAGCTCGTGTTGGGACAGCGGGCGGTAGAACTCGACGTTGGCGCGGTTGGGGAACCAGGGATGGTGCTCGATCGGCGCCCCCACGGCGGCCAGGTCGAGCCGGTCGGGATCGTCCACCTCGATCACGCAGTGCGGGTTCCCGACCGAGACGAAGGTGTAGTGGGCGGCCGGCGGATCGCCCGTGCCGGGCCGGTGGTCGGGCGACTCGAGGCTGGCCTGCCCGGCGTCGATCGTGATCACGGATCCGTGCCGCCGCGCCCCGATCACGCCCTTCAGCGTGACCATCTCCACCGCCTCGACGCCATCGCGCTGCATCAGGTAACCGGCGGCGATGCGGGTGCCGTTGCCGGAGAACTCGGCCTCCCCGCCGTCCGGATTGAAGATCCGCACGTGGTGGGCGTCCGCCGAGCTCTCGATCAGCAGGATGCCGTCGCTGCCGGCGCCCAGATCGGGGTGGCAGATCCGCTGCACGCGACCCGGCGTGGCCTCGAGTGGCAGCTGCGCACGCTCCACCACCAGGTAGGCGTTACCGATCCCGTGCCACTTCTCGAAACGCATCGCGGCAGGATACCCGGCAGCCGCGCCGGGCAGGATCAGGAGGCGACGGCGTCCAAGCGCCGCCCGCCTCCCGATTGACCCCGACCCCGCTAAGACGAGCGAGCGGCGGCGGAGTTAGATCGCCCAGCCGAAGCCCGGCGCCGTCAGAGGTCGAACGCCGCCCCGGCCGCAACCAGCAGGCCGAGCACCAGCGCGACCGCGGCGAAGCCGATCAGGATCGGCTGGGTGGTCGGCAGGCCGGCGATCAGGAGCAGCCCGACGCCGAGGCTGGCCGGCACCAGCTGCACCCGCCGTACGGGATAGGGCCGCACGTTCCACCACCGCCGGCCGACGCGGTCAGCGACCAGCAGCGCGGAGGCGACGCAGACCAGCAGCACCACCGCGACCACCAGCGTGCCGACCACCCAGCGCAGCAGCCCGGAGGTGCTGCCGGTGGCGACGCCCACCAGGAGCGCGATCGCGGCCACCACCGGTGTCGCAGTGCCGATGATCACCAGCGCGTCTCTCGCCTCGCGCACCGCGTCGTGCTCGCGACCGCTCACGCCGCCGCCCGGGCCAGCATCTCGTCGCTCGAGCCGACCGCGATCAGGTCGGGCAGGCGCCGCATCCAGACGCGCTGGCGCTTGGCGTAGCGGCGGGTGCGGCCGTCCAGCCGGGCGATCGCCTCGTCACGGCCGATCTCGCCCGCCAGCAGCGCCCGCACGTCCTGCAGACCGTGGATGCGGCCGGCGGTGGACGAGAGCGGGCCCCGGATCGCCGAGCGCACCTCGTCCTCCACTCCCCGCTCGAACATCTCGCGCGTGCGCTGCGCGATCCGTTCGTTGACCGCTCCCGGGTCGACCGTCAGCCCGAACACCAGCGTGCGGCGCAGGTCGTGCCGCTGCCAGAGCGCGTCCTCGGCCGGGACGAGGCTGGCTCCCAACTCCGCCAGCTCCAGCGCACGCACGACGCGGCGGCGATCGTTTGGGTGCACCGAAGCCGCCGCCCGCGGGTCGCGCTCGGCCAGCAGCGCGTGTGTCGCCTCGGCTCCCCGCTGGTCGTACAGCTCCGCGAACCGCTCGCGAACGCCTGGCGTCGGCGGCGGTGGCAGCTCCAGCGGCGCCAGCGCGGCGCGCAGGTAGAGACCGCCGCCGCCGCACAGGATCGCGGTGCGCCCGCGGCCGACCACGTCGTCGACGGCGGCCCGCGCCATCTCGCCGAACTCGGCCACCGAGCCCTCGTGGCTGAGCGGCCACACGGCGACCAGGTGGTGAGGGGTCTGCGCCAGGTCGGCCTCGCTGGGCTGGTTGGTCAGGATCGGCAGCCCACGGTAGAGCTGCATCGCATCGCACGACACGATCTCGCCGTCCAGCGTCCGCGCCAGCTCGATCGCGGCCGCGCTCTTACCCGATGCGGTCGGCCCGAACACCGCGATCACCTCGGCCATCGTTCAGGCGACCGTGCTCGCGACCAGCGGCCGGCCGGTGAGCGTCTGCGAGGTGGTGCCCTCGATCTCGACCAAGACCAGCTCGCCCGCCTTCGCTGCACCCCGAAACAGCGTCGTCTTGTTGCCGCGGGTGCGACCGCGCAGCACGCCGGCGTCGGTGCGGCTGGGCCCCTCCACCAGCACCTCCTGGACGGTTCCCACCAGCGCCGCGTTGCGGGCGGCGGCGTGCCGCTGCACGAGATCGACCAGCCGGGCGATGCGGTCGCTCTTCTCGGCCTCGGGCACCTGGTCGTCCATCGCCGCCGCCTCGGTGCCGCGGCGAGGCGAGTAGACGAAGGTGTAGGCGTGGTCGTAGCCGACCTCGTCCACCACCTCCAGCGTCTGTCGGAAGTCGGCCTCCGTCTCGCCGGGGAAGCCGACGATGACGTCGGTGGTGAGCACGATTTCGGGGAGCGAGGCGCGGATCCGGCCGACCAGCTCGAGGTAGCGCTCGCGCGAGTAGGTGCGGCGCATCCGCTTCAGGATCCGGGTCGAGCCGGATTGGAGGGGCAGGTGCAGCTGCTCGCAGACGGCTGGGCACTCGGCCATCGCCGCGATCACGTCGTCGCGCATGTCCTTGGGGTGCGGGCTGGTGAAGCGGATCCGCTCGATGCCCTCGATCGCGTCCAGCACCCGCAGCAGGCCGCCGAAGCCGAGCCGCTCGTCCGGCTGCAGGTCGCGGCTCCACGAGTTGACGTTCTGGCCCAGCAGCGTCAGCTCCTTGACGCCGTCCTGCGCGAGCATCGTCGCCTCCTCGACCAGGTCGGCCGCGCGCCGGCTCTGCTCGCGGCCGCGCACGCTGGGCACGATGCAGTAGCTGCACTTCGAGTTGCAGCCCTGGGAGATCTGAAGCCAGGCCTGGTGCGTGCGCGAGCGCTTGGCGGGCAGGTGGCCGGCGAAGTTGTCGAAGGTCGAGAAGTGGCCGCGCGGCACCTCTCCGCCGGCGGTGATGAATTCGCCCAGCTGCGGGATCGAGCCGGGGCCGAAGGCCAGGTCGACGAACGGATACAGCTCGAACAGCTCGTCCTTCATCGACTCCGACCAGCAGCCGCCGACCACGATCACCTTGTCGGGGTCACGGTTCTTCGCCGCCCGCGCCTCCAGCAGATGGGAGACGAAGCGGTCGTCCGCCCGCTCGCGGATGGTGCAGGTGTTGAACACCAGCAGGTCTGCGTCAGCCGGCTCGGCCGCCTCGCTCAGGCCCAGCGACTCGAGCAGGCCCTTCATCCGCTCGGAGTCGTGCACGTTCATCTGGCAGCCGAACGTCTGCACGTGGTAGCGGCGATGCATCGGGTCGTCGGTCATCGGGAGGAGCATAGACAGTGGGCTGGCGCTCGAAGCGGCAGACCTACGAGCGTGTGACGGTGAAGGTCGCCACTTCGCAGGCATGACAGCCCACCCCGATTCCGTAGGTGCCAGGCGAGACCGATCGCGTCTCACCTTGTGATTGAAAGCAGCCGCCATGGCGGCTGACGGTGAACCATCCGGCGGCTCGGCCATGTTCCAAGAGCCGAATCCGAGACGGGCCACCGGCGATCAACTCGCAGCCGCCGGGCATGCCGAAGTCGCGGATCAGGAATACCCCGTAGGCTGGTTGTGTGATCGCGTCTTCAAACCCTCGCAGACAGTCGATCACGAGGCTGACGCGGGTGCCCACCGGGCCGTGGTCCGGGACGACCACACCGTGCGGCGCGAAGCCTCCAGCGCACGATTGGGCGTGCTGAGTCTGCTCCTGCGCCTGGTGCAGCGCAGCGGTCAGCTGGTTGGAGCGGCGTTCGGCAGTTGCGAGCTGACTCGTCAACCTGACGTTCTGCGTCCTGGCAGCGTTCAAAGCGCGCACGGCGTTGTCGCGCTCGCTGGCCAGGTGCAAGCCGACCGCTATCAGCGTGGCCGCCGCCAGCCCCGCTCCCAGGATCAGCGCAGGTCGTCGTGTCATCAGGCTGACCGTACCATCCCTCTAGGAATCAGATCTTCGTCCAACTCCAGGTGGAGTCAGCGCGAGAGCACCGCCACCGATCGCGCGACCGACGCGACCGTCGTCTGGGCGCCGCGCCCCAGGCTGGCTGCCCGCAGAACCGTCACCTCGCCGTTCAGCACCGAGGTCGCAACCAGCCATGGCCCGGCCGAGGCGAGGTTGAACGAGCCGTAGGGCAGGGCGACCTGCCGGATCACGGTGCGCCGCCTGGGATCGACCATCTCGATGGAGGAGCCGTAGCCGCTCGTGACGTAGGCGTGGCCGGCAGCGAACAACACGTGCTGCGGTGCGCGGCCGGCCGGCACGGTGTCGACCAGGCGCCCGCTGAACGCGTTGTAGACCGAGACATATGGCTGTGTGGCCGAGCTGGCCCACACCGTTCGCCCGTCGGGGCTGAAGGCGAGGTCGTGCACGGCCGCCGCGGGGTGCAGGCGGCGGACGACCCGCGGGTGTGGCGGGTCGCTGGTGTTGACGATCACGATGGTGCTCGCCGTTTCCCCCAACGCCACCCAGGTGCGCCGTTCGTCGGGGCTGACGGCGAGATGGTGCGCGCCCGCACCCACGATGACGCGTCCCACGACTCGCATGCGGGCAAGCTCGATGCTGGTCAGCGTCTCGGCGGCGGCGTCGGTTACGAGCAGATACTCCCCGTCCGGCGTGAAGGTCGCGAGCTGTGGTGATCGGAACTGATCGAACACGGCCGCCTGCCCCAAGCCGCGTCCGAACACCGTGACCGTTCCGGATCCAGGGCTGACAACGGCCACCGGGCCGCCGGGGCCGGACGCGACCGTCTTGGGATCGCGGGCAACAGGGATGCGACGAACCACCCGCCCACCGGGCAGGGATACGACGACCAGCTCGTTTCTGAGCTCGGCCGTGACCAGTGCCACCAGGGTGCGGGTGCGGTGCTTGGTGGTGGCTGCCGGCTGCACCGCGTTGTCGCTCGCGCTGGTCGTCCCTGCGGGCGCCACCGAGCGTTGAGTCGCTGTGGTGGCAGTGCCTGTGCACGACGCTCCCACCAGCACCAACCCGACCGCCGCTGTCACCGCGAGCTTCATGGATTCTCTACGGCCAGTCGGCGTGGTCGCGTCCGGCTGCCGAACTATCGTACGCGCGCGTAATGGCGGCTCTCCATCTTCATGGCGAAAAACCGTCTGCTAACCTGACGTAATGGTAAGAAACGATGTGCTGGAGGCGGAGGCGCCGGCCCAGTTTCGGATCGGGGAGCTGGCGCGGCGGGTCGGGGCGACGCCCCGCGCCGTGCGCTACTACGAGCAGTTCGGGCTGCTGCCCGACCGCGCACGCGACGACGGCGCGCACCGCGTCTATGACGCGCAGGACGAGCAGCGGTTGCGCGACCTGCTGCGCATCCGCGACCTGCTCGGCCTCACCTTGAACGAGCTGCGCGAGTGGATGCAGGCCGAGGACGCGCGGGCACGGCTGCGCGAGCGCTGGCACGGCCAGCCGCAGCCTGATGACGAGACGCGGGCCGTGATCATCCGTGAGGCGATCGAGCACATGGACGCGCAGCTGGCCGTGGTGCGTGCACGCCGAACGGCGCTCGAGCAGCTCGAGGACGAGCTCTCGTCAACGCGCCGCCGAGTCCGCTCGCTGCTGGCCGAGATCGAGCAGGGCCTGGCGTGACCGCCCCCACCCCGTCTCACACACACCCCGAGCGGTACAAGTGGATCGCGCTCTCGAACACGACGATCGGGATCCTGATGGCGACGATCAACTCCTCGATCGTGCTGATCGCGCTACCCGACATCTTCCGCGGCATCAAGCTCGACCCGCTGCGGCCCGAGAACTCGAGCTACCTGCTGTGGATGATCATGGGCTTCCTGGTCGCCACAGCCGTGCTGGTGGTCAGCTTCGGTCGCGTCGGCGATATCTACGGGCGGGTGCGGATGTTCACGCTCGGCTTCGCGATCTTCACCGTCTTCTCGCTGCTTCTGTCCGTGACCTGGATGACCGGCTCCTCGGCCGCGCTGTGGCTGATCGTGATGCGGGTCGGCCAGGGCGTCGGCGGCGCCTTCCTGTTCGCCAACTCCTCAGCCATCCTGACCGACGCCTTCCCGCACAACCAGCGCGGCATGGCCCTGGGCGTGAACGCGGTGGCCGGCATCGCCGGTTCGTTCATCGGGCTGGTGCTGGGCGGACTGCTTGGCCCGGTCGACTGGCGGCTGGTGTTCCTGGTGTCGGTGCCGGTGGGGCTGTTCGGGACGGTGTGGTCATGGTTCAAGCTCGAGGAGCGCGGCATCCGCCGGCCGGCCCGGATCGACTGGTGGGGCAACGTCACGTTCGCCGTCGGCCTGGTGCTTGTTCTGGTCGCGATCACGTACGGTATCCAGCCCTACGGCGGCCACACGATGGGCTGGACGAACCCGCGCGTGCTGGGAGCGATGGGGACTGGGCTGGTGATGCTGGCGATCTTCGTGGTGATCGAGCTGCGCACGGCCGACGCGATGTTCCGGCTGTCGCTGTTTCGCATCCGCGCCTTCAGCTTCGGCAACATCGCGACGCTCCTGGCCTCCCTCGGCCGCGGCGGTCTGATGTTCGTGCTGATCATCTGGCTGCAGGGGATCTGGCTGCCGCTGCACGGCTACGGCTTCTCGCAGACGCCGCTTTGGGCCGGCATCTACATGCTGCCGCTGACGGTCGGCTTCCTGATCGCGGGCCCGGTCTCGGGCCTGCTGTCAGACCGCTTCGGGGCGCGCCCGTTCGCGACCGGTGGCATGCTGATCGCGGCGCTCGCCTTCTTCCTGCTGGAACAGCTGCCGGTCGACTTCGACTATCGCCAGTTCGCGGCGCTGCTGCTGCTGGTGGGGATCGGCATGGGCCTGTTCGCCTCTCCCAACCAGGCCGGCATCATGAACAGCCTGCCGCCCGACCGGCGGGGCGCCGGCGCCGGCATGGCCACGACCTTCCAGAACTCGGCGATGGTGCTGTCGATCGGCATCTTCTTCACCCTGATGATCCTGGGGCTGGCCGGCTCGCTGCCCTCCACGCTCAACCACGGGCTTCAGCAGCAGGGTGTTCCGGCGGCCGACGCGCAGCGCATCTCGCACCTGCCGCCGGTGGGGCTGTTGTTCGCCTCGTTCCTCGGCTACAACCCGATGCACGCGCTGCTGGGCGACTCGCTGTCGCAGCTCAACGCGCACCAGGCGGCCCACCTGACCGGCCGCGCGTACTTCCCGTCCGTGATCGCAAAGCCGTTCGCGCAGGGTTTGCGGTTGGCGTTCGACTTCGCGATCCTGGCCTGCCTCACGGCTGCCGCGGCGTCCTGGTTTCGCGGCAGCAAGTTCGTGCACGACGCCGAGCACACACGGCCGGCCGTCGAGTCACTGGACGGTGAGCTGGCGATGGCGTCTGACCGCGACTGAGCCGGCTCAGTCGCCCGGCGGCCACTTCACCAGCGGCCGGCCGATCTCCCAGTGATGGCCGAACGGATCCTCGATCCGCCCCAGCAGCCACCGGTGCTGCTCTTCGACCGGTGAGACGAGGGTGGCGCCCAGCGAGACAGCGCGGGCGACCGCGGCGCGAGGGTCGTCGACCACCAGCAGCAGCCGCACGGTGCAGCCGCCCAGCGTCTCGGGGCTGAAGTGGCCGTTCGCGGGTGACTCGTCAGACACCCAGAACGACGTGCTGCCGACGTCGAGCTGGGCCACCACCTCGACGCTGTCGTCCGTCCCTCCCACGCGGTAGCGCTCGGTGGCGCCGAACGCGGCCGCGTAGAACGACACCGCCTCGCGTCCACGGCGCACCGAGAGCTGCGGCGAGATGGCGGTCAGCGCGTGGCTGCTAGACGGTCGCTGCCTGATCGGCCGTGTGGTGCGCCAGCACCTCGTAACCCTCAGCGTGTGGCGCCGGCAGGCCGGCTGCGCGGACGGCCGCCTGGATCTCGGGATGGTCGGCCATCTTGTGGCGGGCCTGTTCGTCCTTCCACAGGTTGACGATCATCAGGCCGTCGTCGGTGCGGACCATCGTCGACGATATGCCGCCCATCTCGGGCGCGAGCCGCTCGGCCAGCTTCTCCAGATCGGTCATCCGCTCGCGCAGATCGTCCGGATCGCCCTCGATCCGCATGATCGACATCACCATCATGATGCGCCCCCTTGGTTGGATTGCCACCCACGCTAGAACATCGTGCGCATCGTCGCAACCGCTCGGTCCCGCGCGCGCCGCCGGGCTGATCTACGCTGAGGCGATGAGGACAAAGGTCGAGATCGTTCAGGGCGACATCATCGAGGAGACGGTGGACGTGATCGTCAACGCGGCCAACGGCATGCTGATGGGCGGCGGTGGCGTGGACGGCGCGATCCACCACGCGGGCGGGCCGGAGATCATGGCCGAGTGCCGCGAGCTGGGCGGCTGCGCGACCGGCGATGCCAAGGCGACCACCGCCGGGCTGCTGGCCGCGCGGTACGTCGTACACGCGGTCGGCCCGGTCTGGCGCGGCGGCGAGCGGGGCGAGCAGGAGCTGCTGGCATCCTGCTACCGGCGGGCGGTCGAGGTGTCCGACAAGCTCGGGTGCAGCTCGCTGGCGTTTCCCTCCATCTCGACCGGCATCTACGGCTTCCCGATCGAGCAGGCGGCGCCGATCGCGCTCTCCACCGGCATCGCTGCGGCCGAGGCTTCGCAGCACGTCAGGTTGCTGCGCTACGTGCTCTTCTCGGAACTCGACCTGTCCGTCTACGAGGAGGAGGCTGAGCGGCTGGGGATCGTCACCGGCTGAGCACGCGAGCGGCGTCGTCGCAGATCGACTCCGCGACCATCGCCAGGGCCGGCGCATCGACCACCATCTGCACGGCGACGCCGCTTCGAGTCGGGCCGCTGGAGGCGGCGCGACCCGCGTCCACCCATACCGTCACCCCCACCTCGTCCAGCGCGACCGGCACGCTGGGCGGCGCCAGGTCGAGCCCGAACACCTCATCGGAGGGTACGAAGTGGCCGAAGCCGTCGGCCGCTGCATCCAGCAACGCGTGCCCGAGCGCGAATAGCTCGGACGGCGTCATCGCCGCCCGCTCGACCCGCGCCACCTGGAGTCCACCGGCGTGCAGCGCCAGCTCGTAGGGCACCTCGTCGGCGAACGGCTCCGCCCGGATCACCAGGTCGACCGAGATGCCGGAGATGTCCAAGGCGGTGTCACACAGCCGGTACCTCATCGGCCCACCCGGGCGCCGCTGAAGGCCGTGGCGTGCGCGGTCGGCAGCGAGAGCGTGAACGTGGTGCCCTGGCCCGGCTCGCTCTCGACGGTCAGCCGGCCGCCCAGGGCATGCGCCAGCTCGCGGCCGATCGAGAGCCCCAGGCCGGTGCCGCCCTCGCCCCGGCGGCTGTAGAACGGATGGAACACGGCGTCCTGATCGGCGCGCGGGATGCCCGGGCCGGTGTCGGAGATGTGGATCGCGGTGGTGCCGTTGGCGTTCGCGTAGCTGAGCGTGACGGTGCCGTCGCGCGGCGTCCAGCGAAACGCGTTGTCGAGCAGGTTGGAGACGACCTGCAGCACCCTGTCGCCATCCGACAGGATGGTGGGTGCCCCGCCGGTGAGGGCGTCGAAGGTGACGTCGTTGGCGCGGGCGCGGTCTCGGAACGAGTTTGCCGCCTGCTCGAGCAGCGCCTCCAGCCCGACCTCCTCGCGCACCAGCCGGAACTGGTGCGCCTCCAGCCGGGTCAGGTCGAGCAGGTCGTCGACCAGCCGGCCGATCCGCCGCACCTCCTCGCCCACGGCGCCCAGCGAGGCGTCCAGATCCTCAGGGCCGACCAGGCCCTCGTTCATGGCCTGGACATGGCCGGAGATGGCCGTCACGGGCGTCCGCAGCTCGTGCGTGACGCGCATCAGGAAGTTGCGTTCCAGCTCGTCCACCTCGCGCAGCCGGTCGACCATGCCCTGGAAACGCTGTGCCAGCTGACCGAGCTCGTCGTCGCTGGTGCGGGGGCCGACCACGTTCACCTCCAGGTCGCCGCGGGCGACGCGGTCGGCCGCGGCGCCGATCAGCTTCAGCGGCCGTGTGATCCGGCGTGCGACCAGGGTGGCCAGGATGAAGGCCACCAGCAGGCCGATGCCGGTGCCGGCGGCCACCCGACCGGCCACCTTCGTCCAGGCGCTGTTGACGTCGGCCAGCGGCTTGGCCAGCACCACGGCTCCGACCGATTGGCCGGGTGCGTTGGTCAGGAGCTTGGGCACCACCGGGGCGGCCACGCCGATGAAGGTGCGGCTGTCGCCCGGGGGCCTGAACTGGAACGTCAACCGGTCGTCGGTGTTGAGCGACTGCCACTTGATTTTCGCCCCAGACGAGTTGAGGCTGCGCGGCAGGTCCGGAAACAGCGGGTACGGCCCCGCCCAGTAGACGCGGCAGCCGCAGATCTGCTCGAACCGATCGGCGGTGACCTGGGTCGGCAAAGCTCGGTGTCCGTTGGTGGGTCCTATGACGGCGTTGGCGTAGTAGGACGCGATGCCCCCCACCTGACCGCGCAGCTCGCGCTTGGTCTGGTCGCGGTTGTAGGACTGGTAGAGGCGGATGGAGGCCGCCCCCGCGATCACCGTCGCCAGCAGCAGCGTCCCCACGAACAGCAGCGCGAGCCGGGTCCTAAGTGACCGCAGCATCGTCAGCGACCTTGTACCCGACGCCCCAGACGGTCGCGACGGGACACTCGTCACCGAGCTTGCGGCGCAGCTGGCGGACGTGCACGTCGACCGTGCGCGTGTCGCCGGCGAACGTGTAGCCCCAGACGCGCTCCAGCAGCTGATCGCGAGTCAGCACCAGGCCGCGGTGGTCAAGCAGCTCCCATAGGAGGTCGAACTCCTTGGGGGCGAGCTGCACCTGCTCACCGCTGACGGTCACCTCGCGGCGGCCGGCGTCGATCTTGATCACGCCGTGCTCCATGACTGCTTCGGGGGGGCGGCCGCTCTTCTGCGTCTGCGTCGAGCGGCGCAGGATCGACTTGATCCTGGCCACCAGCTCGCGCGGGTTGAATGGTTTGGTCAGGTAGTCGTCGGCGCCCACCTCGAGTCCGACGATCTTGTCGATGTCGTCGTCGCGGGCGGTCAGCATCAGGATCGGCACGTCGGAGTTCGAGCGGATCTGCCGGCAGACCTCGAGCCCGTCGATGTCCGGCAGCATCAGGTCGAGCACCACCAGGTCGGGCTTGACGTTCTCGGCCTTCTGGAGCGCCTCGGTGCCGTCGCGCGCGATCTCGACCTGGTAGCGGGCGTTCTTGAGGTACATCGAGACGAAGGAGGCGATGTTCCGCTCGTCCTCGACGATCAGGATCTTCTCAGCCATCGGCTACATCGTAGCTGCGTGGCTGGACGGGGTGCCTCGAACCGCCGCTAGGAGGCGAGCACGAAGGTCTGGCCGGCGGCCGGCCAGCTGCGAACCTTCTGGCCGTCGTGGCTCCACTGCCCCGAGCCCTTGATGTAACCGTGACCCTTGGCGGTGGCGCTGGTGGTGATGCCGCCCTTGCCATGAATCTTCAGTGTCCAGGCGCTGCTGCTCAAGAAGTAGCTCAGCCTGGTGCCCGAGAAGTAGGTGAATCCGTTCTTCGTCCAAGGGCGCCGGGAGAAGCTGCCTGACACCTGGAAGTCTCTCCGGCTGAGCGACCTGATCGCGATCGTGCCGTTGCCGACCGCGCCGTAGCTGGTGCCGTTCCCGCTCAGGCGCAAGGTCCCGGCTCCCTTGGTGGCCGAGAGAGCACCGCAGCTGGCGCCGCACAGCACGTGTGGCGCGAACGCCGTCGCGCCCGCGCTGCCGACCGATGCCAGCGCCAAGGCGAGCGAGAGAGCAATGATGCGACCCTTCATACCACTCAATATCGCCAGCTTGTGTTTGAAGGATTGTGCTCTACTGTAAGGATTCTGTAATTAGGAACGCCGCTGGGTGGTGCGCCAGTTTGAAATCGTGGGGGAAGATCAGCGAGATCATTGCGCTCCTGGACGGAACCGAGCGCGTCCCCGTCAAGCCCCCGGCAGCTGCAAGAAGCGCGCTTAGGCGTCACCATCGAGCCGCCCGATACGCTGTGGGTATGCCAGATCGCGAGATCAAGACGGGTTGGGTAATCGGCGTCTCAGAGAACGGACCCGCAGACCGACCGTATCGGGCCTACATGGAAACGGCTGCCCCGCCGTATCGCCGGGTGTTTTTGGGCGGCTCGTTCGCCACTAAGGATGCAGCCGATGCTCACGCCGAACGCGATTTCGCGGAATTCACCGCAGATGATCTGGCGAATCTCGAACAGTCGATCAGGGAACGCGAGCCCTAGTCCGCGATTTCAAACTGACCCACTACCGGAACGCTACGCCGTTGCTGGTGCGTGCTCACGCAGGAGTCGCAGTCTGACCGAGATAGCGGCGGCGGTGATCGCGAACAATCCACTGGCCGCCCACAGAGCCTCGGCGCGCAGTGGGTGCAGCCGATGCGGAGGCCCCTGCAACGCGCAAAAAGTATTCGGTGGGCAGAACGGCTCTGGCGACACGATCCGCCAGACGATGACACCTCCGATGAACAAGCACACCGCGATAGCCGCCGCACCAACGGGGAGCAGCCATGGCCGATCGCGAATCGCCGTCATGGAGCGACCGTACCATCACAAGCATCCGCAGCTTCCTTGGTCGTGAAAGCACCGTCCATCAACAACTGGTCATATGGCGGGCTGGTTCGCAGACTCTGTTGCCGCTCCACGCCCACTCCGCATTGGGAGTCAGGATCACGCTCACGTTCTGCTGGCCCGGCGTTGGCGTTGCGCGTGGTGAGGGCGCCGGCGGCGCGCTGTACCCACCGAGCCCGGTCAGGATCGCAAGCATGCACAGAAACGTGATCAGGCCGGCACGAAACATCGTCGACCCATCATACGACGGCCAATTGCGGCCGCTCCCGTGGCTCTGGAGAATGTTCCTGGGTCGGTCCTACGGACGGCGGGAGCGCACGTGCCTGCAGCCATGCCTCCCCCGAAGGCAGATCCATGTTCCTGGCCGCAAGGAATGAAGCGTGAAGGCCAGCGTCGCCGGCCGCACCGTGGCTGCTGCTGTCGGCGGCGTCCGTTGAACCACGCCGCCGCCACCGAGCCCCGTGAGGAGCGCGAGCATGCAGAGAAGCACGGTGAAGCCGACGCGAAACACTGTCCTCCAAAGATACCGGCGTCGGCCCGCTTTGGCTCAGTGCGCGACGTCGACCGATCGCGATTCGCGGATCACAGTGACCTTGATCTGGCCGGGGTACTCGAGCTGCCCCTCGATCTCACGTGCGATCTCGTGGCTGAGCAGGGCGGCCGTGTCGTCGTCGACCTCCTCGGGCTTGACCATCACGCGCACCTCGCGACCGGCCTGCATCGCGTAGCAGCGATCGACTCCCTTCTTGGAGTTGGCGATCTCCTCCAGCGCGTGCAGCCGCTTGACGTAGTGCTCGAGGCTCTCGCCGCGGCCACCCGGTCGTGACGCCGAGACCGAGTCGGCCGCGATCACCAGCACCGCCTCCACGGTCTGCGGCTCGACGTCGTAGTGGTGGGCCTCGATCGCGTGGGCGACGCTGGGCGACTCGCGGTACTTGCGCGCCATCTCCGCCGAGATCACGGCGTGTGAGCCCTCCACCTCGTGCGTGACGGCCTTGCCCAGATCGTGCAGCAGCGCGGCGCGACGCGCGGTCTTCTGGCTGGCGCCCAGCTCGGCCGCCATGATCGCGGCCAGGTGCGCGCACTCGATCGAGTGCTTGAGCACGTTCTGGCCGTAGCTCGTGCGGTAGTGAAGCCGGCCCAGCACCTTCACCAGCTCGGGGTGCAGGCCGTGCACGTTGGCCTCGAAGCAGGCCTGCTCGCCGGCCTCGATCAGCTGCTGCTCGATCTCGGCCTTCGACTGGTAGTACATCTCCTCGATCCGCGATGGATGGATGCGGCCGTCGGCGATCAGCTTCTCGAGCGTCAGGCGGGCCGTCGCCCGGCGCACGCCGTCGAAGGCGGACAGCACCACGGCCTGCGGGGTGTCGTCGATGATCACGTCCACGCCGGTCAGGTTCTCGAGCGCGCGGATGTTGCGACCCTCGCGGCCGATGATGCGGCCCTTGAGATCGTCCGACGGCAGCTGCACGACCGACACCGTCGTCTCGGCGGTGTGGCCGGAGGCGATGCGCTGGATCGCCACCGAGAGGATGTTTCGGGCGCGGCGGTCGGCCTCCAGCTTCGTCTCCTCGTCGACCTGGCGCACGATCTTGGCCATCTCGTGACGTGACCGTTCCTCGACCTGGGCGAGCAGCGTCTCGCGGGCCTGCGCGGCGGTCATGCTCGACACGCGCTCCAGCTCGGCGAGCTGATGATCCTTGGCCGCCTTCAGCTCCTCCTGCATCTGGCGGGCATGCGTCTCGCGATCGGCGATCGACTGGTCGCGGCGGGCGACCTCCTCGAGCCGGGCGGCGACGACGTCCTCGCGCGCGGCCACCCGCTCCTCGACCTTGGCCACCTCGGCGCGGCGATCGCCCAGCTCCCGCTCCTGCTCGGCCCGCTGCTGGAGCAGCTCCTCGCGGGCGGTGATGCGCGCCTCCTTGACCTGCGCATCGGCCCGCCCCTCGGCCTCGGCCAGGATCCTCGTCGCCTGCCGCTCGGCGTCCGCGATACGGGACGCGCCCACCCGCGCCCGCACGGCGAAGCCGATGCCTGCGCCGACGATCAGTGCGGCGAGGCCAATCAGCGCCTGCTCCATTGTTGCTCCTTCGGTCTGTTCGCCGCTCAACCGGCCGGCGTGGAAAGTGTCTCCGGGAGCGATCAGCCCTCGTTCGGCCGCATGGCGTCCGTCCGGCACCATGCAGCAGCGCGCGTCTCCGCGCGAGACCGCACATGATCACCAACGTCGAACGACATGCGAACTCCTGCATTTGCAGGCGAAAGAGATTAAGGGTGAAAAACTGCTCCGCCGATATCGTAATCGACCGGTGAAGGCGACCGCAAAGACGCGTCGCGCCGGCTACTCCTCGCCGAGCGAGAGCAGCGACCTGATCGCGTCCTCACCGAAGCCCCGGCGGGCCAGCAGTCCAGCCGCGCGGCGGGTCGTGGCGGCGTCGTACGGCGGCGATCCATAGCGCCGCTCGAGGACGTCGGCCGCGATCTCAGGGTCGGCGCCGGAATGATCGGCAAGCGCGGCCGCAGCCCGCTCGTCGTCGACGCCAAGGCGCTGCATCTCGTGGGCGGCGCGGACGCTGCCCTGCCGGCGCCGCATCAGGCTGCCGGAAAGCTGATGGGCGAAGGCCTCGTCGTCGAGCAGCCCGGCGGCCGTCAGACGCTCGAGCAGCTCTTCGCGATCCTTCGCCGACACCTGCCACCGCTGCAGGCGCCCGTCCAGCTCGGCGCGGGAGCGGGCGCGTACGGCCACCAGCCGTAGCAGGCGCCGTTCCAGCCGATCGAGCTCGGACGCCCGACGCAGCGCCGACAGCATTGCGGCATCGACGACGTCGTCTCGCGCCAGCCCGAGGCCGGCCAAGCGGCGCGTCGAGACCAGCAGCCGCTCGCCAGACGTGAGCGCGACCTCGGCGAAGGCGCCCTGCTGGCGGCGAGGGCTGGCCGAGATCGCGCTCACTCTGTCCATTTCGCGGCTGGAGCCCTCAGGCGGTCTGCTCGGCCAACTCGGTGGTGCCGTTCATGACCGCCGCGCTCTCGTCCTCCGGGCTTGGGTCGCCCTTGGCGGGGATCGTGGTCGGGCCGATCGGCTTGGCCGACCGCCGGGGCACGATCACCTCTGGAATCTGTGCCTGAATCTCGTCCAGGATCTTCTCGGTCACGTCCGGATGCTCGACCAGGAATGCCTTCGAGTTGGTGCGTCCCTGGCCCAGCCGCTCGTCCCCGTAGGAGAAGTAGGAGCCGGACTTGGTGACGATCTTTCGCTCCAGGCCGACATCGAGCACCGTCCCCTCCCACGAGATCCCCTCGCCATAGGCGATGTCGAACTCCGCCTGCTTGAACGGCGGCGCGACCTTGTTCTTGACGATCTTGACGCGCACGCGGTTACCGACCGCCTCGGTACCCTCCTTGAGCGTCTCGATGCGGCGGATGTCCAGGCGCACGGAGGAGTAGAACTTGAGCGCGCGACCGCCCGGGGTCGTCTCCGGCGACCCGAACATGACGCCGATCTTCTCGCGCAGCTGGTTCGTGAAGATGCAGATGGTGCCGGTGCGGTTGAGCGTGCCGGCGATCTTCCGCAGTGCCTGGCTCATCAGCCGGGCCTGCAGGCCGACGTGTGAGTCGCCCATCTCACCCTCGATCTCGGCTCGCGGCACCAGTGCCGCAACCGAGTCGATCACGAGCACGTCGAGCGCACCGCTGCGGATCAGCATCTCGGCGATCTCCAGAGCCTGCTCGCCGTTGTCGGGCTGCGACAGCAGCAGCTCGTCGATGTTCACGCCGATGCGCTGAGCATAGGTCGGGTCCATGGAGTGCTCGGCGTCGATGAACGCGGCCAGGCCGCCCTTGCGCTGTGCTTCCGCGATCACGTGGTAGCAGAGCGTCGTCTTGCCCGACGACTCGGGGCCGAACACCTCCACCACCCGTCCTCGCGGCAGGCCGCCGATGCCGAGTCCGAGATCCAGCGAGAGTGCGCCGGTCGAGACGGAGTCGATGTCGACGTGTGACGCATCGCCCATCTTCATGATCGCGCCCTTGCCGAACTGGCGCTCTATCTGACTGACCGCCGCTTCCAGTGCCTGATCTCGTTCCATCGTCTCCACCTCTCCTCCGGCTCTCGCGCCGGGTCGTCAAAGTTCACTCAAGTCCGAACGAGTGTTCGTGTGGAGATACTAGCCTCCCGGTCGGACGCACTTCAAGGCCGCGGCGTCACGGAGCTGTGCCGAGCTGCTCTCGAAGCAGGTGCAACGCCGCCGCGGTCGCCCGCAGCCGCACGTCGCCGCGCGATCCGGGCCACTGGGTGGTGCGCGCGGCCTCGCCCCACGGCGAGCTGACGTGCAGGTGGACGAGGCCGACCGGCTTCTCGGCCGTGCCGCCGCCGGGCCCAGCGACGCCCGTCACCGCGACCGCCAGATCGACGTTCAGCCGCCGGCATGCGCCCTCGGCCATCGCTCGCGCCGCCTCGGGGCTGACCGCGCCATGGCGTTCGAGCAGTGCGCCGTCCACGTCCAGCAGCTCCTGCTTCAACCGGTTGGAGTACGCGACCACGGCGCCCGCGAACACCTCCGAGCTGCCGGCGATCGCGGTCAGCTCCGCCGCCACCATCCCACCGGTGCACGACTCGGCGGTGGCCATGGTCAGGCCGCGCGTGCGAGCCAGCTCGAGCACGATCTCGGCCACAGGCCGCTGATCGCAGGTGAAGACGTGATCTCCCAGCTGATCGCGCATCCGTTGCCACAGCATCCGGCCCTGCTGCTCGGCCGGCGGCAGGGTGCGGATGTCAATCTCGACCTCGAAGTTGCGCGCGCAGATGCTCGTCTCGACCCCGTCGGGATCGCCGCCGGCGGCGGCGAACAGGTCGGCCACGTGCGACTCGCCGATGCCGTAGGTGCGCAGCATCAGCCGCAGTCTGGGTGTCGCCCGTGCCACCAGCGGAGCGATCAGCTCGTGGCTGGGCGCCATCTGCCACAGCCGGCGCAGCTCGGATGGGACGCCGGGCAAGAGCACCACCAGCGAGCCGTTGACCGCCATCACCAGGCCGGGCGCGGTTCCGGCCAGCCCCAGCACCCGCGCTCCGACCGGGATCCGAGCCTGCTTGCGATTGCCGGCCACGAACCGGTCGCGATCGAACCCCAGCCGCCCCGCCACGCCGTCCGTCCAGGCCGTGATCTGGCCCAGCACGGCCTCGTCCACCACCAACGGCACTCCCGCCACCGCCGCCAGCGCCTCCACCGTGCGATCGTCGTGGGTCGGCCCCAGCCCGCCGGAGCTGATCACCAGATCGTGGCTGCCGGTCAGCTCATGCAGCCCGGCGATCACATCGGCGAGCGGATCGCCAACCATCAGGATGCGGTCGGTTGAGATGCCGAGCAGCTCCAGCTCGGCCGCCAGGTGCGAGGCGTTTCGGTCTGAGATGACGCCGCGCAGCAACTCGCTGCCAGTCAGCAGGATCGCGGCGCTGGGGCGGTTCACGCCGCCCGTTTGATCCCGGTGCGCGTGATCGTGAACCGGGTTCCGGCGGGCAGCTGCGCCGCGTGGCCGGCGATCGTGATCGTGACGCTGCCGGGCGCTCCCAGGGAGATCATGATCGGCCCCCTGGCCAGGATCGCTGCCATCTGGCCCTGCTTCAGGAGGTACTGCGAGAGGTCGGTGCCGTGCACCGTGACCGCCGCCGGCCCGGCCGCCGAGCCGAGGTGCGCGGCCAGCCAGGAGTCGCCGTTCGCGGCCGTGATCTCGATCCTGTACTTGGCCGCCTGAGCGGCGTGATGGGTCTGCTTCTTGGTGGTGGACGTCGATTGGCCGGTCGATCCGCCCCCGGTCGAGGTGGTGGATGACGACGTCGGCGGCGGGATCGGCACGTTGGCGGGGCCGGCCGAGTTGAAGCCGAGGAAGACCATCGAGGCGATCACCACGATCGCCGCCAGCACGATCAGCACGATGTTGGTGTCGCGTCGCTGCTGGCGGCCGCGGGGCCGCGAGTTCGTCTTGGGGTAGATCGCGCCGTCGTCCTCGTTGCGCGGATCGTGGTAGCGCGAGTTGAACTCGTCGATGAACAGGTGGCCGTCGAGGCCCAGGTAGTCGGCGTACGCGCGCAGGAAGCCCTTGGTGTAGGTGGTTCCGGGCAGGACGCCGAACGCCTCGTCCTCGAGAGCGCGGATGTACCGGGCCCGGATCTTGGTGCCCTCCTCGATCTGCGAGAAGGTCAAACCCTGTCGTTCACGGGCCTCGCGGAGTGCTGTTCCGATTTCGAACATAGCGGTCGACGCCACGGGGGGCGAGGGCCTGAGTCTAGCGAGGGAAGTAGCGGTCGCGCAGCAAGCCGCTGAATCCTGCCGCGCTCCCGACCAGCACGGCGATGAAGCTGTAGGCCGCGAACTGGAGCCCACAGCCGTCGTTGCCGCAGTTCTCGTTGCCCACCAGCATGCTGGCCGAGATCAGCACGCCGAACAGCACCAGCGGCGAGAGCGCGGCCAGCAGCCCCATCCGGGCGCCGAACACCGCTCCCAGCACGATCGCCTCCACCAGCAACATCGCGCCGGTGAAGCTGTTCGAGCCGCGGGCGGACGTCGCCACCACGATCAGCAGCTCGGAAGTGAAGCCGACCAGCAGCGGCAGCGCGTAGGAGCGAAGCGCGGGTGCGGGAGCGCGCACGCCCAGCACGCGCCGGGCGACGGCGGTGTTGGCGGTGGCCAGCGCCTCCAGCGCCGCCCGCGTCAGCCGCGAGTGGCCGACGGCCGCGTCCAGCCAGTCCTCGCCGGCCGCCAGCCGCGCCCGCAGCCGCACGCGGCCGGGCTCACCCTCCTGCTCGAGCATGCGGGCGATGCCGAGGGTGGCCGCGCCCAGCCGGCGATGGACGTGCTCGCGCTGGGCCGAGACCTCGAGCGGCAGGCCGTCCAGCGTGAACTCGGCGAACACCGCCTCCTCGTCGTCGAGCGTCCCCGGGTGGAGCGCGAATCCCTCCCGCTGGCCGTAGCTGCGTTCGAGAACGCGCGCGAACGCGGCCAGATCGACTGCGCGACAGACGATCTCGATCGGCATCCCCTCCGCCGCCAGATCGAGCGGATAGGCACCCACCAGCACCGGCGTGTACGGCGCCAGCGTATCGAGCAGGCCGCTTGTCTGCAGGCGCGGATACCAGTCGTCGATCACCGCGGCAGACTACCGGGAAGTCCCCTGCGGCCGAGCTCTAGAAGGTCAGGTCCTCGACCGGCTCGTCGATCGGGGCGTGGTCGGGCTCGCCCAGGATCCGCTCCAGGTCGGTCTCGCTGATCAGTACGCTGCGGGCCTTCGAGCCCTCGTAGCCCGAGACGATGCCGCGCCGCTCGAGCATGTCGATCAGCCTGCCGGCGCGCGTGTAGCCGACCCGCAGCCGCCGCTGCAGCAGCGAGACGGAGGCCGTCTGGTGCTGGGCGACCAGCCGGATGGCGTCGGACAGCACGGGATCCTCGTCGGCGTCGAGCTGCTCCGACTCGACGTCGCTTGGCAGCTCCAGCAGATCCTCCTCGAACGTCGGCTCGCCCTGCTTGCGGCATGCCTCGACGATCTTGCGCGTCTCCTCCTCCGAGATGTACGCGCCCTGGATGCGCAGCAGCTTCGACGTTCCCAGCGGCTTGTAGAGCATGTCGCCCTGGCCGAGCAGCGCCTCGGCGCCGTTCACGTCCAGGATCACCCGCGAGTCGGTCTGCGACGAGACGGCGAAGGCGATCCGCGAGGGCACGTTGGCCTTGATCATGCCGGTGATCACGTCCACGCGCGGGCTCTGGGTGGCCAGCACCAGGTGGATGCCGACGGCGCGCGACTTCTGCGCCAGGCGGATGATCGCGTCCTCCACGTCGGCCGGCGAGACCATCATCAGGTCGGCCAGCTCGTCGATCACGACCAGGATGTGGGGCACCCGGTCCTGTCCCAGCTCGAGCCGCTGGCGGTTCCACTCGGCCAGGTTGCGGGCCTTGACGGCTCCCATCAGCTCATAGCGCGCCTCCATCTCGCGGACGATGTTCTGCAGCACCAGGGCGGCGTTCTTCATGTTGGTGACGACGGGTGTCAGCAGGTGCGGGATCGACTCGTAGTGGTTCAGCTCGACCCGCTTGGGGTCGACCAGGATCATCCGTACCTCATCCGGCGTGGCGCGCAGCAGGATCGAGCAGAGCAGAGCGTTGATGCAGCCCGACTTGCCTGAGCCGGTGGTGCCCGCGATCAGCAGGTGCGGCATCTTGGCCAGGTCGCAGGCCACGCCGCTACCGGAGATGTCCTTGCCCAGCCACGCCGTCAGCGGGCTCGAGCCGGATGGCGGTGTGGCGAAGATGTCGCCCATCGTGACCGTGTTGTGCGAGTTGTTGGGCACCTCGACGCCGACCGCCTGCTTGCCGGGGATCGGTGCCAGGATCCGGATCTCGGTGGTGGCGAGGGCGTAGGCCAGGTCGTCGCGCAGCTGTGACACGCGCGACACCTTGATGCCGGGCGCCAGCTGCAGCTCGTAGCGCGTCACGCGCGGGCCCGACACCATGCCGATGCAGCGAGCCTCGACGCCGAAGTTGGCCAGCGCCTCGACCAGCTTGCGTGCCACCTGCTTGTGATCCTCGCCGCCGCCGCGGGTGGGCGCGCTCTTCTTGAGGATCGTGGGCGAGGGCAGCCGGTAGATCGTCTTTGGCCGGGGAGCCGAGTCCAGCGTCAGCTGTGGCGCGACCACCTCGGCCGTGATCGCCTCATCGAGATCCGCCTGGGCTTCAGGCATGATCACGGCTTGCGGCTCCGGCTGATCGAGGCCGGCGCTCGGCTCGTCGGCCGGGGAGTCGAGCTCTGGCGGATCGGCGAAGATGTCGGCGTACTCCTGGCTGCCGTCGAGCGGCTTTCGGCCCTTCCCCTTGGACGGCCCGGGCACAGCCACCAGCGTTGGCTTGGACGAGGGCCGGTCGCGATACCTGCGTGCCACCTCGCCGCCCAGCCGGGCGCTCGTCTCGGCCGCCCGCGCGACGTGGCGACCGGAGCTGGCCATCATCACGCCGACGGATGCGCCGGTCACCAGCACGATCGCCGCCAGGAACCCGAGCACGATCAGGATCGAGACGCCGATGCCGCCGATCAAACCCTCGAGGGCGCTCCGCAGGTAGCTGCCGAGCAGCCCGCCGTGGCGTTCCACCAGCTTGGTGTCGCTGCTGGACAAGGCCAGCATCAGGGTCGTGCAGAAGATGGCGGTGCCCAGCCGCAGCGGACGAACGTGCCGCAGCCTGCTGTCGACAAAGATCATCGCGCCGACGGCGATCAGCAGCGGCGGTGCCACGGCCGCGGTGCGGCCAACCAGCAGGTGCAGCAGGTTGTCGAGCTTGAGGCCGACCACGCCGCCGTCCCAGCCCAGGAACTCGACGCAGCCCAAGAAGGCGCCGAGCGCCAAAATCCCACCGCCGATCAGGTCACGCCTCTGCGAGAGAGAGGTCCGACTCGGCGTACGCCTCCGCTGGGGGGTCTGGGAGCGGATTGGGGGTTTGCGCGTGCGCCGAGCCGGTTGTGAACCAGGATCGCGATGGGTCCGTCGCGTAGTGGTCCTGGCCATTGCGATGCTATTCGCCAGATCGGACGGCACTCCTCTTGCCAAGCGTCACGATTCAGCGACGGATTCGCCGCGGCGGGCACGGTGAGGGGTCAGACCCCTCAGCCGGCCGCTGTGCGCCGTTCGTGACGCGGTCGCGTGAAGGGTGTCGAGAGCGTCGGTGCTCGATCACGACCGGCACCAGCTCTGGCCAAAAGACACGATTCAGCGACGGATTCGCCCCGGCCGGGACGGT
>JAWVEC010000120.1:0-19561 GCA_033856975.1 Gaiellales bacterium | reverse complement strand
GAGAATGACCTGCTGTACCAGCCGGTCATCTCGCCGTCCGCCTATCGGTCGTGGCTGCGGGCGCTGGGCGTGCAGTACGTGATGCTGCCCGACGTCGCGCTCGACTACAGCAGCCAGGCGGAGGCGGCTCTGATCCAATCCGGCCGCTCCGGTCTGGTGCTGGCGGGCACCGCGCCGCACTGGCGGTTCTACCGCCTGGCCAAACCGGTGGGCATCGTCTCCGGCGGCCGGGTGAAGCCGGGCAGCGTCCACGTCACCACGGCGGCCATCAGCTTCGTCGCCAAGACGGCGGGCCGCTACCGGGTGCGCGTCCGCTACAGCCCCTACTGGCAGCCGAGTACGCCGATGTGCGTGACCCCGACGGGGGACGGCATGATGCAGCTGTCGGTCAGCGCCCCAGGCGCCGTCCGGCTCTCGATGCCCGACCCGCTGGATGCGTTCTTCAGTTCCACGAGCACGGCCACCACCGCCTGCAAGGGCTAGTCTCCGCCTCCGACCGGGGCCGGCATCTGCGAGCCGGCGCCGCGGATCGACTGCCAGATGGCCTGGTTCAGGATGTGCTCGTCCGGCCCGTCCGGCACCGAGAAATCCTGCTGGGCGGACAGCGCCGCCAGCGGCGCGTTGGCCGGGTTGGTGGGATAGCCGGGATCGCCGTAGGGGATCACCGAGGGCATGATCGCGTCGTACGGCAGCAGGTTGGCTGTACCGAAGGAAGGCCACATCCGGATCGCGCGCTGGTCGTAGATGCTCATCGGCGACAGCCCCAGCAGATCCTCGATGGTCGCCAGCATGCCGGCCGTGTCGTAGTGGGTCGAGTCGACGGCGGCATGCTGGGTGAAGGGGCTGATCACGAGCGCCGGAGAGCGGTGCGCATCGACGTGGTCGGGCCCGTCCTGGGCATCGTCTTCGAGCACGAAGATGGCCGTGCTCGACCAGTCCTTGCTGTGTGAGACCGCGTCCACCAGCCGGCCCAGAGCGAGGTCGTTGTCGGCCATGTACGAGCGGGGCGTGGCCAGCTTGGCGGCCGTGCCCTGCGTGTGATCGTTGGGCAGGTACACGATCGAGAGCCCCGGCAGGTTGCCGTTCTTCTCGTAGCTTCGGAACTCCCGCTCCCACTCCGGCTCGCGCACGGCATGATCCGAGCAGTCCATGTTCCAGCCCGGGAAGCGGGGATCGACGTGCTCGCCGAAGCGCGCCTGGAGGCGGGTCAGATCGGAGGCGTTGGCGCCGCTGGTGCAGTTGCCGGGCGCATCCCAGGGCGTGCCCTCGCCGTAGTCGCGGAAGCTGACGTGGTGGTCGTAGGCGTCGTCCCACAGCGCGCCCACGGTCGCGGTCGAGGCGGTGCGCGGCACGGTCGGATCCGACGCCAGCGGTTCGCTGAGGAACTGCTGGGCGAGCGGCACGTACTCGCTGTCGTAGCTTCGGAAGTAGGCCCAGGCGTAGTCGAACGGCCACACCTTGTCGACGTAGTCGGTGGCGGTGGCCTGCGTCGACCAGGGATGGCCATCCTGCGACACCTCGGCGTCCACGTAGAAGTTGTCCAGCAGCACGAACCGACGGGCCAACTCGCGGTGGTTGGGCGCCGACTCGTCGCCGAACAGGTTGAGGGCCGGATCGCCGTTGCCCTTGCCGAGGTCGCCGAACACCTGGTCGTAGGTGCGGTTCTCCTTGATCACGTAGATAACGTGCTTGATCGCGCCCAGCGCAGCCGGCTTTGCCGCCGGCCGCTGGTCGACGTGGTTGTTCTGGCGCACCTGCCTCGTCCACGACGCCAGCTTGGCGGACATCGCCGCCGCGCCGGTTGGCAGATCGATCACCTGCACCGAGCCGCGAATCATGGTGCCGGCGTACTGGTTCTCGAAGTAGCCGGGCAGGTACTGGATGCCCGATCCGCATCCCAGCGCCAGCAACGGCGAGAACGGCCCGCAGCGGTTGGGCCCGGTGCCAAAGCCGTTGGTGTTCACGACCACCAGCCGGTGGCCGGCTCCCGTCACCTTGACGTCGGCAGGGTACCAGGCCGTCGGGATCAGGCCGATCATCCGCCGGGCAGCCAGATCGACCACGGCGATCGCGTTCTCGCCCGCTTCGGCGACGTACAGCCTGGTGCCGTCGGGGCTGACCGAAAGACCCTCCGGCATCGAGCCCTTGGGCGATCCCGGTACCGGCGCGACATCGATGGTCGCCGCCAGCGTGTCGTTGCGCCCGTTGATGACCGAGATGGTGTCGCTGCTGGCGTTGGCGACGTACAGCTCGGATGAGCGGGGGTTGGCCACGATCGCGGTCGGGTGGTCGGCCTGCAGCGGATTGCCGGGAGGCGACAGCGGGATGCTCGACACGGCGGTCTGGGTGGCGGTGTCGATCACCACCACCGACCGGCCCGTCCAGTTGGTGACGTAGGCCTTGGTGCCACCGCGGTTGAACGTGATGCCGAACGGATCCAGCGGCAGGCCCAGGTCGATGGTGGCGGTGACCTTGCTGGTGGCGGGGTTGATCACCCGCACCTCGTGTCCGGGCGGGTCCTCGTAGGAGCCGGTCGAGAAAGGAGGGCCGCCCAGGTTGTCGGCCACGTACAGCCGGTCGCCAAGCGGGGTGTGGCCGTAGGCGATGCCGGTCGGGAAGTTGCCGGCAGGGATCGTGTGGGTCGGCTTCAGCGAGCCGTCCGCCGCCACGCTGTAGCCGTGCACCACTCCCTGGCCGCCGCCCGACGCCCAGGCCTTGGTGCCGTCGGGGGAGTAGGTGACGCCGTAGAACACCGAGCGGCCGCGGTGGCCGTTATAGACCTGCAGCCCGCTGCGCGCGCCGCTGTTCAGGTCGAACGTCTCGACCGTCTCGTCCTGCACCGCCTGGCCGCTCGAGGTGACCAGCGCGTGGCCGCCGTCGGGAGAGACGGCGACCGCCCATGGGCCGCTCAGGCCGGGGCCGTCGGTCACCGTCAGGAGCCGGCCGGCCGGTGTCAGCGACCAGCCGGAGGGTGTCACCGGAGGCGCACCGGAGGCCGGGGCGGCCGATGCCGCGGCGGCCAGCATCACCGCCAATACGGCGACCCGTGCTGCACGACCGAGTGCGCTGCTCATGCTTCCCCCCAAGAAGAACCACCACGATCATACGCAAAAGCGGCGTCACGAGTGCGACCCGCCGCTCCACGCTCATGGCTGGCGTGGCTCCTCGACCATCAGCGCGCTCCACCGCTCCTCGATGCGGCGGAACTTCCAGATCGCCACCGAGCCAGCCCACATCAGGACGAACAGACCGACGATGGCGAAGCCCAGCGTGCCGAAGTCGAGCCGGTCGAGCCACTGCCAGAAGCCACCGTCCAGCGCCAGCTGGGTGGACATCACCTGCAGCAGCTCGACGGTGCCCACCGCCAGCGCCACCACCACTGAGAGGCCGGTCACGGTCATGTTGTAGTAGACCTTGCGGATCGGGTTGGAGAACGCCCAGCCGTAGGCGTGGCTCATGAAGACGCCGTCGAGCGTGTCCATCAGGCTCATGCCGGCCGCGAACAGGATCGGCAGCGAGATGATGGCCAGGATCGGCACCGAGTGGACGGCGACGCCGGCCGCCAGTGCCAGCAGGCCGACCTCGGTGGCGGTGTCGAATCCGAGCCCGAACAGCAGGCCCAGCGGGTACATCTGCCAGCTGTGCTCGATCAGGCGGAAGAAGCGGCCGAAGAAGCGGCTCATCATGCCGCGCTGCAACAGCCTGTCCTCGAGCCGCTCGCGGTCGTACTGGCCGCCGCGCATCTCGCGGAAGATGCGGACGATGTCGATCAGCACGATCAGGTTGAGGACGCCGATGATCCACAGGAACGTGCCCGAGACGCCGGTGCCGATCGAGCCGCCGTAGTGCTGGAAGACGGGGATCTTGGAGTTGACCGTGCGGGCGGTCAGCGCCAGCCCGGCGGCCAGCGAGAAGACGATCGTGGAGTGGCCGAGCGAGAAGAAGAAGCCCACGCCCATCGGGCGGCGGCCCTGCTGGAGCAGCTTGCGGGTGGTGTTGTCTATGGCGGCGATATGGTCGGCGTCGAAGGCGTGGCGGAGCCCGAACAGGTAGGCAGTCAGCCCCAGTCCCACCAGCGGCCGGTACTGCCCCGAGTAGTACAGAAACAGGCCCCAGCCGGCGACGTGCAGGACGGCGACGATGCCCATGAAGGCCGACAGGCGCAGCCACTCTCTACGAGAGACCCCCATCAGCCACCGCTTGGCCGACATCGCAAACACCTCCAGCTCGGGACGGGTATGAGGCTCATTCGCAGCGGCCGCGCGAGCGGTTCACCACCGCCCAAAACAGCGTCACCCGCCCCACTCGGTATCCTTGGCCGTCGTGTCCCTGCTCGTGAGCTCGCACCCGCGTCTGGCCGTCGACGTGATCGGGCTCGCCGGAGGCGTGCTGCTGCTGGCGATGTTGTGGGTGATCGGATCCGCGGTCGCGCCCAGCCGGCCCCAGGCCGAGCGGCTTGCGGCCGGCATCTGCGGGCTGCTGCTGTTGGCGTGGGCGACGATGGCACAGCCGATCGTGGGCGTCTCGCTGCTCGGCCATCCCCATCTGTGCCTGCTGGCCGTGCTGATCGTGCTGGTGGCGCTCGGCCTGCGGGCGGGGCGGGCGCTGCTCGAGGTGCGGATCCGCTGGATGCCGCTGGCGGCCGGCCTGGTGCCGGCGGCGATCGTCTCGTGGCCGCTGGTGCGCGCACCGCTGGGATCGCCCGTGTTCCCCGACATGCGTTTCCACGAGGGCTGGATCCGCCAGCTGCTGGGCGGCGTCAACGCCCCCGGCGGCACCTACGCCAACACGCCGAACGACTATCCCTGGCTCTACCACTCGCTGGCGGCCTGGCTGCAGGTGCTGCTGCCCGGCGGCATGAGCGAGATGCTGTGGGCGCTGCAGGCGTTCACCGTGCTGGCGCTGGCGGTCGGCACCTGGCTGCTGGCGCGCGAGCTGGGCGCCGGCGAGGGGGCCGCCTCGTGGGCCGTACTGCTGGCGTCGGGCGCCGGCGGCTTCGGCTGGCTGTGGGTGCACAGGGCGGTCGTCTACACCAGCGGCGGCGTGTCGGCCGCGTACCACGGCGACTTCACGGCGACCAGCGCGCTCACACCCGCGATGGGCAACCTGGCGCCGGTGCTGCCACGCGACCTGGCGGTGGCGCTGACGCCGCTCGCCCTGTGGCTGTGCCTGCGGGCCGTGATCAGCCGGTCGCGCTCGGTTGCAGCTGCCGGCGGGGCGATGGTTGCCGCGGTGATCCTGACCGGCCCGGTGGCAGGACTGGTGGCGGCCGCGATCGCGCTTGCGCTGGTGCTGGTGTACGGCGCCCCGCGGCGGCAGGTGGTGGCATGGGCGGGCGCGGCGGGAGCGATCACGGTCGCGATCTGGATGGGGCCGTTCATGTGGCACTACTTCGAGCTGGGCGGCCTGGGCTCGGCCCACGGACGGCCCAGCGCGAGCGCGACCGAGGCCGTGATCGGCATGGGCGTGCTGTTGCCGCTCGGCATCGCCGGGGCGGTGCTCGCAATCCGCGGCCGCCGCGTCCCGACCACGCGCGCGCTGCTTGCGATCGTGGGTGTGCCGCTCGCGCTATGCCTGGTGGCCGCGGCGCTGAACGGCCACGCGATCCTGGGCGTGGCGCCGGTCTCGCGTGTGCAGCGCTACCTGCCGCTGCTGGCGGTCTGCCTCGCTCCCCCGGCCGGCATGGCGGCCGCGCGGCTGGTGCAGCGGGCCGGCGTCGTCTGGCTGGCGGTGGCGGCGCTGCTGGTGGCGGCGGCCGGCACCTCGACCGTGCTGGCCTCGGCCGGGCTCGCGAACCGGTTCCAGACCAGCAACGCCGTCGCGTTCACCTGCAACACTTCGACGCTGATCAAGCCCGGGCAGACCGTCGCGGTGGCGGGGCTGCAGCCGAAGCGGGCGATGGAGGTGAGCGACGCCGTGTTCCGCTGGACCGGTGCCACCACCCTGTATCGCGTCCCGCTCGCACACGAGCGGTTCAAGGACATCTTCGACACGATCCCCACCCAGGAGCAGCGCGCGGCCTGGATCGAGGCGATCGACCGAGGCGAGCCGGCTCCGGACGGCGTGGCATGGGTGGTGATGGCCCACAAGCGGCCGGCCGGAGCGCCGCAACCCGTCGGCCACTGCACCTACATCAGCCAGTTCGGCGGCATCGTCGAGCTGCGGCTGCTGCCGCCGTCGTAGTCGTCGTGAGCCTGAGCGAAGGTATGCGCACGGGCCGAACGCTGGTACACATGGAGCGATGAAGCGGCCCCGGAGCTCCCTTCGACTGCTGGCGTCATGGCTGGCGATGACGGCCGCCGCCCCCCTGGCGGTGGCGGTTGCATCGGACTGGACCGGCTACCTGGGCGGCCCTGCCCACACCTCGGCCAGCCCCGAGACCGCCATCACGCCGGCGAACGCGGCCTCGCTGACGCGCGCGTGGCTGTGGACGCCGCCGGCCGCGACCGGCAGCCAACCGGCTGCCGCGCTCAACGCCAGCCCCACGGTCGCCAGCGGCCGCGTCTTCATCGGATCCAACACGGGCGTGTTCTACGCTCTCTCCGAGACGACCGGCAAGCGGCTGTGGTCTCGCAACCTGGGCCACACGCCCAGCCTGACCTGCTCGGCGCGCGGAATCACCTCGACCGCCACGGTGGCTCCCGATCCATCGCGGGGCGGCACCGCCACGGTCTACGTCTCGGGCGGGGCCGGCAAGCTGTTCGCACTCGACGCGAGCACGGGCGCGGTCGTCTGGAAACGGCAGGTGACGCCGGTCTCGACGACCGAGAACGCCTACTACGCGTGGTCATCGCCGACGCTGGCGGCGGGCCACATTTACCTGGGGCTCGCGTCGCAGTGCGACAGCCCGCTGGTGCGCGGCGGCGTGGTCGAGATCGACCAGTCGACCGGGCAGGTGCTGCGCCGCTACTGGGCGATCGGCGCCGGCAAGGTGGGCGCCAGCGTCTGGACGAGCGTGGCCGCCACGGCCGACGGCAGCCGCGTGTTCGCAACCACCGGCAACGGTGACGAGGTGGCGGGGCACGATCAGGGCGACTCCTACGCGATCGTGCGGCTGGACGGTGGCAGCATGGCCCGCCAGGACATCTGGACGGTGCCCGCTTCCGACCTGCCGGTCGACTCCGACTTCGGCGGCTCGCCGACGCTGTTCTCGGCGCAGGTCGCGGGCGTGTCGGCCAGCCTGGTCGCCGCCTGCAACAAGAACGGCGTGCTGTACGCCTGGAGGGCCGGCGGACTGGCTGCCGGCCCGCTGTGGCGCCGCAGGATCGATTCGGCCGCCGGCCCCAACTGTCTCGCCGCCCCGATTGCCGCTGGCGGCGCCCTCTATCAGGCCGGAGGCGCCACCACGATCGGCGGCACCGCCGTCAAGGGCGCCGTGCGGCGGCTCGATCCGGCCACGGGCGCGATCGTGTGGCAGACCGGCATCGGTGCCCAGGCGCTGGGATCAGCATCCGCGGACGGCGCGGGCGTGATCGCCGTGCCCGGTTACGACGGCAGCAGCGCAGCGGCCAACGGCGTCTACCTGCTGGACTCCGCCACCGGGACGCTGCTGGGACTGCTCGGCAGCGACAAGACGTTCGCCCAGCCGGTGTTCGCCAACGGCCGGCTGCTGGTCGCAACGGTCAGCGCCGGCCTCAGCGCCTACGCACCCGGCTAACCCCCGACCAGCACGCCGTCCCCAAACGTGGCGACGTAGACACGCCCGTCGGGGCCGACCGAGAGGTCGGTGGCAAAGCCCCCGCTGGCACGGTAGAAGCCATCGGCCACGTCCTGCCAGCTGGTACCGCCGTCGGCGCTGCTCAGCAAGGCCGCGGCGCCTGACGCGGAGGCGGGGACGGCACACAGCACGGCGCCGCTGGGCTGGATCGCGAGCGGCCCGGGGCGGGCTGCCGTCAGCACCTTGACCGCCTTCAGCACGCCGTTGCCGACCGTGCCCGAGCCGGCGCCGTCGAGGCGGTAGACGCCGTCGGCGGTCGACACCCACAGCCGGCTGGGGAGAGCAGGGTCGATCGCCAAAAAGCCGACCAGCTTGCCGGACGCCGGCTTCGACCAGATCTTGACCCAGCTGCGGCCGCCGTCGCTCGACCGCCACACGCCCGTGCGATGGTCGTACAGGTATGCGGTGGCCGAGCCGATCGGCCACACCAGCGACGCCGTGGAAGATCGCTGCTTGGTCGCCATCGCGGTGGCCGAGACCTTGGCCCAGGCCGAGCTGCCATCCTTGCGCCAGATGCCGCTGGCATCGACCGCCGCCAGCAGCACCCGCCGGCCGCTGACCAGGTTCGCGGCCACCGCAAGCGGGCGCTTGCCGGCCGTGGCGGCCCCCAACCGCTCCGACGTCCAGACGCCGGTGGCCGGGTCCGGGTTCGACCACAGCTCGCCGGCTCTGTTTCCCGTCTCGCTGCCGGTCGCCAGGAGTGCCGCCCCGGCGGGCCGGGTGGGGTCGGCGGCGACGTCGAAGCCCTGCTTGCCGGCGCGGTTCTGGGCGACGTGGACTCCGCCGTCACGGCTGAACAGGTAGCCCCAGTCGGAGCTTGCGATGCTCGCCCTCCCGGCCGCCGACGGATCGGCCGCCACCCCCGTGTTGATGGTGACACCGAGCCCGGCCACGGCCGGATACCACGCGCCACCCGCATCCTGCGACCGCCAGATACCGGAGCGGCCCGTGACAAACAGCGCACGGGAGTCGCAGCCGCCGCCGTCCGGCCCGGCGTCGGCCACCATCGCCGAGGTGTAGTGGTCGCCGCCGAGCATGTAGGCGGCCTGATCGGCCAGCCACCAGCGATCGCCAGAGGCGTCGCCGATGGTCAGGTGCAGGGCGCTGGGATCGGCTGACAGAGACGTCCAGGATGCGCCGCCATCGTGCGACCAGATCACCGAGTCGGCGCCACCAGACTCGGAGCCGGCGATCAGGAAGGTCGAGCCGCAGGCCGCGTGCCCGTCGATCGACGTCCAGATCGCCCCCGGCTGCGGCGGCGCGGCCAGCGCCGTCCAGGTCGCGCCGTGGTCGAGCGAGGCGGAGAGCCCGCCGCTGCCGGCGGCGTACAGGGTGCCGTCCACGAACCGCAGCTCCTCGACGCGGGCGGGCGCGCCGGCGACGGCCGCGTAGCTGCCGGCCGTGCCCGCGCTGCTGCTGCGGAACAGGCCGCCCTCGTAAGAGGCCACGACAACGGTGTCCGGGTTGGCGGGATCGAGCGCCACCGATCTCAGATGCTGGCCGGAGAGGCCCAGCGTCGTCCAGGTCGCGCCATCGTCGGTCGACCGCATCAAACCCGTGGCGAAGGTCGCGGCGTAGATCGCGCCGCTGCCGTCGAACGCCAGCAGGTGGCCCGTCGAACGGGGATGAGAGGGCGGTAGGCCGGCGATGTTCGGGGTATCGCCGCCTGCGAACTGCGGAACGCTGGACAGCATCGCCCACGAGTCGCCGGCGTCGTTGGACTCGAGCAGCCCGCCGTCGGAGCCGGCATTGCCCACGGCTGCATAGACGCGTCCCGGCACGGTGGGCGAGAACTCGATCGAGGCGACCTTGAACTGGCTCGTGTCGGTGAGACCGGTGTCGGCCGGCCGCCAGCTCGAGCCCCAGTCGGTCGAGCGGTAGATGCCGGAGGTGTCGCCGCCGGCCAGCACCAGGCCGCTACCGGCCGGGTCGGCCGCGATCACGTTCTGGAACCCGCCTCCGCCCAGCCCGCTGCCGCTGAACGGGATCGTTCCGCCCACGGCCCCGCTCGCAGGCGAGCCGGCCGACGCGGCGAGCGCCACGATCGCGACGAGAGTCGTTTTCAGATGCTTCACGATGGGTTCGCGCCGCCCAAGACGCGAGGCAGGGTTGGAGCACGTTCATCCTACGCGTCTTCCGGGCAGATTGGAACCTCGGGGTGCGCTCGACGGGTTAGGCCACCCCGATGCAGATGTTTGAGACCGGGGCGGCCCTCCCGCGATGGCGCGGCGCGCGCCCGATCCTTTCCCCCGAAAAGGCTGTTGAGAGCCTCGCCAGAAACCTTGCGCGCAAGATGTCTATCGGCGCGACCGGCAGATCGAGATGCGTGGTTTACCGTAGATCACGCCGGCGAGGCTCCAGAATCGGAAGCCCGCCGCTCGCATCCAGGGCGATCGGCGGGCCCCCACAGCTGAGACAGGCCACCCCGGTAGTCAGAGAAACTCCCGTTGATCAGAGACGCGGGGACGGCGCTTGCGTCAGACGCCGATCATACCCGGCAATCGCACCGCCGTCAGGGCTTTGGGCGTATTGGCGGCTGGCATACTGGGCGACGTATGGCGATCGAGCAGGGATCCGGCTGGCGCGCCCTCGGGGTCGAGGACGTGGAGGCGCTGCCGTGGAGGCGCACCGAGCTGCGCTGGCTTCCGTTGAGACACGCCCTGGAGACGCACATCGCCGGGCTCGGCGGGTTCCTGGCCGAACGCGTGGGACAGCAGGTGGTCGAGGATCACGTCGAGACGTCGGACGGCCGGGGACACGAGGAGCTGTACCTGGTGTTGCGCGGCCGGGCGACGTTCAGGCTCGACGGCGTCGAGCTGGACGCCCCGGCCGGGAGGTTCGTGTTGGTGGACGATCCGGGCGTACGCCGCGGCGCCATCGCGGCCGAGCCCGGCACCGTTGTGGTCGCGTTTGGTGGCCCACCCGCGTTCGAGCCTGCCGCCAGCGAGTGGATCGAACGTGCCCGCGCCCATGCCGAGACCGACCCCGGCCGCGCGCGGGCGGTGCTGGAAGATCTTCGCGTCGTCTACGCCGGCAGCCCGGCGGTGCTCGTCGCTGAAGCGGTGGTCGCGGCGGCGACCGGCGAGCGAGCGGCGGCGCTGGAGGCGCTGCAAGAGCTGCTGGAGCTGCGCCCTGAGCTGCGCGAGCGGCTGCTCGACGACCCGGACATAGGGCCTCTGCTTCAGGGATGATCGCGAGATCCCGGGTAGAGTTGCGGGGATGAAGGACGCGTTCAACAGCTGGGACGAGGTGCTGCCGGTGGGCACGAAGGTGCAGATCACCTACTCGAACGGCAAGCACCGCGACGGGACGATCCTGGAGCACCGGCCCGACGGCTTGCTCAAGCTGGCGACCAACCCGAACCGAACGCTCGGCGCGATCTACTACGCGAACCCGGCGCACATCGCCGAGATCGAAGTACTCGGCGACTGAGGACGTCGCGAAAGATTATCGGTCGCCGGCTCCAGAGGCCTTCCGCCTCGCACTTCGGGCGCAACTCTCATGCAACCTCGCCCCCTGGTCGGTCGGCCCACGTCTGACCCCCCTGAGGGAAAGCGGTGGATAGCCACTCCCCTATCGAGTCGGCTAAGCGGAGTCGAACAGATGTCGCTCGGCATCGGTTGGCGTCTCGAACGACGACGCCCAGATCGCAAGTTGCTCGGCGCTGATCTCAGCGGTGGTATGGGGCGCGTCGGCATAGCGCTTGGCGGCGCGCCGCACCAGCTCGTCCAACTCCGCCTCCAGGACGTGCAGCTCCACCCGCACGCCCTGTGCTCGCGCGCGCACGCGCAGCGCGTCGCGTTCCTCCCGGCTCCACAGGCCGAAGTCGAGGATGCAGCTGCGCCCGGCGGCCAGTAGCTCGAAGGCCAGCTCGATCAGCTGGGCTTCCACGCGGACGCGCAACTGCTCGTCGTACAGGTCACCGCCGAGCGTCAACACCCACTCGTCCTTGGTGAAGCGCTGCGCGTCCCGCTCCACAGCCAGACGGCGAGCCAGCGTGGTCTTGCCTGATCCTGGAAGCCCGCAGGTCAGGTGCAATGTTGGTTCATGGCCGACGCCGGGTCGCATGCGACCAAGTTAGACCCTGCACGAGCCGCCGTCACACTTTCTTCCTAGTCTGAGCGCCCGCCAGCGTGGCGTGCAGCCCAGCTGTACGCCCACCCACGCTCCGGTCACTTTTTGCGGCTCGCCAACAGCGCGGCTTCGAACTGCCCGGCGCTGACCCTACGGTCGATAGCGCCAGGCAGCAGCGGCCCGCTGCTCTGCATCCCCAGTTCCTTAGCCATGGCCGACACGATGCCGTCGGGGCGAGCCATCACCTGGGTTCAGCGCCAGCCGGGGCATGGCTCGATCACAGTCACCGTGGATCGCTACGGCCACTTCGAACGGGAAGCCAGCCGCCGCGAAGCCGCGCTGCTGGAAGGCGCCTTCGGGGTCTGATCCGGCCACTATCCGGTACGACCGGGAGGTCGCGCATATGCTCCCCGCATGGGCGACGCCCGGCCAGACGATCCGATCACGGTGCAGCAAGGTTACGACGCGATGTTCCTGTTCCTACTGGAGTTTTGGAACCGTGGCGCACCACCATCCGACGACCCCGTGGAATGGCTCCTGGTTGCGATGGATCGTACGACCGGCGACGGTGGTTCGAACGACCCCGCCATGGACGCCGATTGGCGGGCATGCGTCGGTCGCGTTCGGGACGGACTCGACCCCTATGTCACCGCCTGGGATCGACGCGGAGGGCCACCCGCTTCGGCCTAGGCGGATCGCAGCAGGCGGTGTTGATCTGGCACCCGCCTGGGCGTACGGCCCAGGTACGCCCAGCCGCCTCCTGTACGCCCACTGTACGCCCACCCCCTGGCCGCGACGACCGACTGTGTCGGTTTTGGGTCAACCATCGAGTGCCGAAGGCGGGAATCGAACCCGCACGACCTTTCGGCCACCGGATTTTGAGTCCGGCGCGTCTGCCAGTTCCGCCACTTCGGCTCGCGCTGAACCCTACGTGAATCCGCGCCGCTCGCGGACGATGATCTTGGGAATGGCCAATCGCGAACAGCGTCTCTCCGTGCGGGTCGATTTCGAGATGCCGGTGCGCTGGTACGGCCTTGACGGCGCCGCCGGCGTGACGACGCCGCATGACGGCAGCTCGATCGACATCTCGGCCACGGGCGTGGCGTTCGCGACCCCGCAGGCACCGGCCGTGGGCACCACCGTCGTCCTGCACCTGCGCTCAGAGCTGCCGCCGCTCGACCTGGCCGAGCCGGTAAGCGTGATCCGCGTCACCCGCGCCGCGGGCGGGTATCGCTGCGGGGTGCAGTTCGTCAAGGTGAACGCGGCCAACCGGGCCAAGCTGGGCCGGTTCGTGATCGCCGTGATGCGCGATCGGGCTGCCTGACCCGCCCCAGACACGCCCCCCGCGACCCGTGACATAGTGTCCCCTGATCGCGAGCGAAGGGAGCTGAGACATGGTTCGGACGATTCACGGCTGGATGGCGCACCTGTTCGCCGGACTGGTCGCGCTACAGGTGTTCGCGGCCGGCTACGGGGCGTTCACCACCATCAACAACAAGAAGTACGACGAAAACGACTTCGGCCTGCACGGCCTCGTCGGCCTCTTGATCGGCCTGGTTGCGATCATCCTGCTGATCCTGATCGGACTCGACCGGCGCGCCGACCGGATCCGCAAGCTGACGCTGATGCTGTTCGGCGTCACGCTGCTCCAGTTCGTGCTGGCCGCGATCGGCAGCAGCGTCGCGGTCGTGGGCGGACTGCACGCCGCCAACGCGCTGGCAGTCGCATTCATCGCATACCTGCTCGTCAAGGCGACGCGGGAGCAGCCGGTCACGACGCACGGCGACGGGGAGCAGCCGATCACAGCCTGATCTAGCATGGCCGGGCTATGCGAATCGGCATCCTCACCGGTGGCGGCGACTGCCCGGGACTGAACGCGGTGATCCGCGCCGTCACGCGGCGCGCGCTCGACAAGGAGTACCAGGTCGTGGGCGTGCTGCACGGCTGGCGAGGGCTGATCGACGGCGCCCGGCTCGAGCTCTCCTTCAGCGACATCAGCGGCCTGCTGCCGCGCGGCGGCACGATCCTGAAGACGTCACGCACCAACCCCTACACGATCGAGGGCGGGGTCGAGAAGGTGATGGCCGGCATGGCCGACCTGGACGCACTGGTCGCGATCGGCGGCGAGGACACGCTGGGCGTGGCGGCGCGTCTGCATGCCGAACACCAGGCGCCGGTGGTGGGAGTTCCCAAGACGATCGACAACGACCTGTCCGGCACCGACTACACGTTCGGGTTCGACACCGCGCTCTCGATCGCAACCGAGGCGATCGACCGCCTGCATTCCACCGCCGAGTCGCACGATCGCGTGATGGTGTGCGAGGTGATGGGACGGCAGACGGGATGGATCGCCCTCCACTCCGGGCTGGCCGGCGGCGCCGACGTGATCCTGATCCCCGAGCAGCCGCTGACCGTCGAGCGCTGCTGCGATCTGATCCAGCGCCGGCACGACCGCGGCAAGGACTTCTCGATCGTGGTCGTCAGCGAGGGCTGGCAGCTGCAGTTCGAAAGCGGCGACAGCCGGATCGTCGCGGCTGACGACACGGATGCCTTCGGCCACGCCCGGTTGGGCGGGATCGGCGGTGCGCTGGGGGCCGAGATCGAGGCCCGCACCGGCTTCGAGACGCGCGTGACCACGCTCGGCCACGTCCAGCGGGGAGGCTCTCCCACCGCCCACGATCGCGTGCTGGCAACCCGCTTCGGTCTCAAGGCCGCCGATCTCGTCTTCGAGCGGCAGTTCGGCATGATGGCATCGCTGCGCGGCAGCGAGATCGTGGCCGTGCCGATCGCAGAGGCGGTCGCGGATCTGAAGACGGTGCCTCCCGAGCTGTACCAGCAGGCCGAAGCGTTTTTTGGCTGACGATGCGCGCGGGGCGCCAGCGGCGCCACTCGCGGCTGTCCTCAGGGCTCTGCCCGACAGCGGCAGAGGCCGTTCGACCGTGGACTGCGGCTCGAGGTAGGGGTCAGACCCCATTCGGGGTCAGATCCCAAAGCACCGCCCGAGGAAGGGGTCAGACCCCACTCGGGGTCAGACCCCAAAGCACCGCCCGGTCCCAGCTACCGCGACTCACCGCGCATCACGCGCAGCGTCTCGGCCAGCTCGGCGGTTGCCGCCCACGGCCCGAGGATCGCGGCGTCGACGCCGGATCGCTCCAGTGCCTCCACCTCGTCACGGGTGCGGATGCCGCCCTGGCTGACGACGACCTTGCCGGCCGGCACCTCCTCCAGCAGCGAGAAGGTACGCTCGAGGTTGACCTCGCCGACGCCGTCGGAGTCTCGGTTTCGGATCAGGAACGAGTCCGGATCGAGCAGCTCAAGCGCCCACTCGATCTCTTGCTCGTCGGCGACCTCGACGATCACGTCCAGGCCGATCGAGACGGCCAGGCCGTGGAGATGCGAGACGAGATCGTCGTCGTCGAAGGCCGCCGCGACCAGCTGCACGCCGCCGGCTCCCGCCAGCCGCGCCTCGAACAGCTGATAGGGATCGACGATCAGGTCGGTCAGGAGCAGCGGCATCTTGGACAGCGCGGCGGCCTGGCCGAGCGTCTCGAGCGTCGCCGCGACGCCGGCCAGCTCGACCTGCTCGGCCAGCTCCAGCAGGGCCCGGTCACTGCTCTTGACACGCACCACGAACGAGATCTCCTCGCCCACGAAGCCCTCGGTGAAAGGCCGGATCGGTTCCAGCTGCTCGGCGGCGTGCTCGAGATCCGCCAGCCCGCGCAGCGATCGACGTTCCTCGACCGCCCGCCGGGTGGACGAGACGCGGCTATCGAGCGACGGCATTGGCCTCCAGCTCGTCGAGGATCGCGACCGACCTGCTGGTGCCGAGCCGTGTCGCTCCCGCCTCCAGCATCGCCGATGCGGCGGCCGCCGTTCGGATGCCACCGGACGCCTTGATCGCGACCCTGCCGGGCAGCGATCGTCGCATCAGCTCGACTGCGGCCGGCGTCGCGCCGCCCGCCACGCCGGTCGAGGTCTTGGCGAACTCGGCGCCGCTGGCCGCCACCAGCCCGCAGGCCCACGTGATGTGGAGATCGGACAGCTGGGCGGACTCGATGATCACCTTCACCACCGCGTCGGCGCGCTGGTCGTGGACAGCGTCCACCACGGCCGTGATGTCGCGCCCGGCGGCCAGTTCGTCGCCATCGCGCAGCGGCCCCCATGCCATCACAACGTCGATCTCGTCGGCGCCGGCCGAGACGGCCGCGCGGGCCGCCTCGCACTTGTCACGCGTGATGTCGAGACCGTGCGGAAACGCGATCACGGTACACACCGACGCGTTCGCGAGCTGCGCCCGTGCCAGCTCGACCCACCACGGAAAGACGCAGACCGCGGCGAAGCCATGCTGCTCGGCCTCCGCGCAGAGGCGAAGCACCGATGCCTCCCCGGCCCCCGGATCGAGCAGCGTGTGATCGACCGCTCGTGCGAATTGCTCGACTGGCACTGGAGGCATCCTCAAGCAGTCTACCGTGCCGCGCCGGACAAATCTAAATCCCCATCCGGTCGAGCGCGGCGTCGTCGCGCCGCCAGCGCGGGCGCACCTTGACCGTCAGCTCGAGGTAGGTCGGCCCGCCCGTGATCGTCTCGATCAGGGGCCGCGCCGTGCTGCCGATGTGCTTCACCATCGAGCCCCCCTTCCCGACCAGGATCCCCTTCTGCGACTCGGTCTCGCAGATCAGCACGGCACGCACGACGATCGGGCCGCGGCGGGCCGGCGTCACCTCCTCGACCAGCACCGCGACCGCGTGCGGCACCTCGTCTCGGGTCGCCTCGAGCGCGGCCTCGCGGATCGCCTCGCCGATCCTGACTTCCGAGGTCTGGTCGGATGTGACGCCGGGCGGGAAGTAGGCCGGCCCCTGTTCCAGCAGCTCCACCAGATCGGCCAGCAGCGGTTCCACGCCGTCCCCCGTCAGCGCGCTGATGGGATGGATCGCGTGGCACTCGCCGAGTGCATCCGCGGCGACGATCACCTCGGCGATCGCCCCCGGCCGCATGCGATCGACCTTGTTGATCGCGATCAGGCAGGGAACCGCGCCTTCGCGCATGGCGCGGGCGGCGATGTGTCGATCACCGGGCCCCACGCCCTCCGGGCCGTTCAGCATCAGCACCACCGCGTCGGCATCGGCCAGCGTCTCGTCGACCGAGCGCTGCATCCGCTCCGTCAGGCGGTCGAACGGCTTCTGGAAGCCGGGCAGGTCGACCAGCACCAGCTGCCAGCCGTCGCCCGCGACCGCGCCCAGCGCCCGCCGCCGGGTCGTCTGCGGCCGTCGCGACACGGCCGCGACGTGCTCGCCCACCAGCCGGTTGACGAGCGTCGACTTGCCGGCGTTGGGACGGCCGGCCAGCGCCACCAGGCCGGAACGATGCTCGGGGCCGCTCACAGCGCGAACCGCTCGGGCAGCAGCTCGGCCAGCGACGAGGCGACGGCAGCGCCGTCGCGGAGCCGGATCACCCGCAGCTCCGGCGCGAACTCGGCCAGCACCTGGCGACCGGCGCCGCATGGCGGCGCCGACGCGGCGTCGGCGTGGATCGCGATCGCGGCGAACTCGCGGTGGCCGGCAGCGACCGCCGCGAACACCGCGTTTCGCTCGGCGCACGAGGTCAGTCCGTAGCTCGCATTCTCGACGTTGACGCCGAGGTGGACCGAGCCGTCGGCGGCGCGCAGTGCGGCGCCGACCGCGAAGCGCGAGTACGGCGCGTGCGCGTTTGCGGCCGCGGCCCGCGCCGCGGCCAGCAGCTCGACGTCCAGATCGGTCATCTCCATGCCTGCAGCGTACAGCCGCCCCGCCGCTCGTCGGCCAGCGATGCTACGGCGCGGGCAGCGTGTCCACGTTGCCCGGATCGGGCAGCACGCCGACCTGGCTGGCCGGGCCGGAGTCACCGCTGCTGGGGGCCGCCGGAGCCGGGGTCGCCGGGGCTGACGGCGGGGCGGATGCGGCATGCCGCCTGGCCTTCGGCCGCCCGGGATGACGGACGTGCGGCCGGTGGTGGACGTGGCGGGCGGGGTGAGCCGGAACCGACGCAGGTTCGACCGCAACCGGTCGCGGCGTGGGATCGGGCGGAGCCGGTGCGGCACCGCCGCGCCCGGCCAAGAGCGCCGCGGAGATCACGACCGCGGCCAGCAGGCCGATCCCGCCGGCGAGCCGGCGGGGCCAGGAGCGCGGCAGCGGCTCGCTCAGCTCCGCCTCATATGCACGCTCGTCGAACAGGCCCTCCAGCCCGACCGGCTGCTCATCCTGCGGGCGGAGCTCGTTGCGGACGCGGTCGCCGCACTGCTCCAGCTGATCGAGGCAGTCGGCGAGATCGGTGAAGCCGGCGTCGCCCGCCCGCTCCAGCCAACCGGCCAGCGGCTCGGGCGGCTGATCGGCGAGGGCGGCGCGAAAGATCCGGGCCAGCGTTCGCTGCCCGTCCCGCGGCCCGACCAGCACCGGGTTCGCGTCCGGCGAGCCCAGCAGTGGCCGTTCGAGGAACGGCGTCGGCCCGGGGCCGACGGCAAAATCGGCCAGCTCGGCGGCGTCGACCGGAAAGCCGGCCGCCGCCACCCGCTCGGCCAGGCGGCCGAACGCGAGCGTGAGCCGCGCGGCCTCGGCCGGGCCCGGCCGGCGCGTCGCCCGCCATCGCTCGATGCTCATGCCCAGAGAGGGCGGCACGACCAGGAAGCGGCGGCCCTCGTGCACGCCGAAGTCGAGCGCGCCGCAGATCTCGGCGCATCCCAGCGCGCACCAGCGCGAGACCGACTCGGCGAATCCGTCCTCGTCCCAGCCCTCGGAGGCGAACACGATCCGCACCTGGGCGGCGCGGCCGGAGCGCGTGTCGAGCGCCTCGATCGGGCCCTCGGGGCGCGTCCGCAGCGCGGCGGGGCTGGCCAGGTAGCGGCCGGCGATCACGCACGCGTTGGAGGCGGGCTCTGCCATGACCACAAGCTACGGCCGGATGGCGTCACATCGCTACGCGCGAGCTGTCACGAAAGCGTCACGAACGAGCTCGATGGTCAGCCTTGCGGCCGTTGTCCATGCAGGGTCAGACCCCTCTCGCGGGCGTGGCGTCGACGACGTACTAGCTGAAGATCTGGAACACGACCGCCGTCACCGAAGCGCCCAGCAGGCCGCCCAGCAGCACCTCGAACGAGCTGTGCACGCCGGACTCGACGCGGGTCTGGGCGACCAGCAGCGCCATCACGAACACCAGCGTCGAGATCAGCACGGCGTGGCGGTAGTCGGCTACCGCGAACGTCACCGCCACCCAGCCGCCGAACGCGACCGCGGCGTGCCCGGACGGCAGCCCACCACGCAGCGGGCTGCCCCGGTTTGTGAACGCCTTCAGGCCGATCACGAGCATGATCACCAGCGCGAGCGCGATCACCGTCAGGTGCAGCGGCGAGTCGCGCACCGAGTCGATCGCGCGGTGGCTGGGATCGCGCAGGCGCTCGGCGAATACCAGGTAGCCGACGAAGGTGGCGTTGACCGCCGCCACCAGCACGGCGCCGGCCGACACGTCCTTGGCCACGCGCGCCAGTGGGTCGAACGAGTTGGTGGCGACATCGATCGCCTTCTCGAGCGCCGTGTTGAACATCTCGGCGATCAGGACAAACGAGACCGACAACAGCAGCGCGAGCAGCTCGAAGCGGGTCACCCCGAGCGCGACGCCCGCTGGCAGCACCGCCAGCGCGACCGCGAAGTGCACGCGCATGTTGCGCTGCGTGCGCACCACGTAGATGATGCCCTCGAAGGCGTAGTTGAAGCTCGTCACCAGCCCGGCCGCCTCGTTTCG
>JAWVEC010000119.1:0-3035 GCA_033856975.1 Gaiellales bacterium | reverse complement strand
CTGGACGGCGGGCACATCCTGCTGCTGGCGCTGGAGCGGGTGCGCGGCCGCGTGCTGTCGCGGGCGACGTTCGAGCGCGTCTCGGCACTCGGCATCGCGCTGGTGCTGTTCCTGTTTTTGTTCGGCCTGCACAACGACCTGCTGGGCGCCCAGCCGCGCTGAGGGTGCGCCGGGCGGGCCGCCGGCGCCGGTATCCTTCCGCCAGATGGCAAGCGAGCATCAGATCTCGGTGGGCGGCGTCGCGATCGGCGGCGGGGCGCCGGTGGTGATCCAGTCGATGACAACCACCGAGACGGCGGACGTGGCCGCCACGCTGGCGCAGATCGGCCGGCTGGCCGACGCCGGCTGCGAGCTTGCGCGGGTGGCGGTGCCGGGACGGGCCGACGCCGACGCGCTGCCGGCGATCGTGGCCGGATCGCCGCTGCCGGTGATCGCCGACATCCACTTCAACGCCTCGCTGGCGCTGCGAGCGATGGACGCCGGCGTGGCCGCGGTGCGCATCAACCCCGGCAACATCGGCGGTGAGGACAAGGTCGAACAGGTGGTGCGGCGTGCGCAGGAGACGAAGACGCCGATGCGGATCGGCGCCAACTCGGGCTCGCTGCCCGACCACCTGCGCCAGTTCGCCACCAACGATCCGGCCGGCGCGCTGGTCGAGGCGGCGCTCGAGGAGGTGCGGCTGCTGGAGCGGCTCGACTACCGCGAGTTCAAGATCTCGGTCAAGTCGTCATCGGTGCCGGTCATGATCCAGGCCTACCAGCGGCTGTCGCAACGGGTTCCCTACCCGCTGCACCTGGGCGTCACCGAGGCAGGCCCGGCGTTCACCGGCACCGTCAAGAGCGCGATCGGGATCGGCTCGCTGCTGGCGGCGGGCATCGGCGACACGATCCGCGTCTCGCTGACCGCCGATCCGGTCGAGGAGGTGCGGGTGGCGTGGGAGATCCTGCGATCGCTCGGCCTGCGCCACAAAGGGCCGATGATGATCGCCTGCCCCTCGTGCGGGCGCACCAACGTCGAGGTGCTGGATCTGGCCGAACGGGTCGAGCAGCGACTGGCCGGGTATGACGAGGTGTTCGAGGTGGCCGTGATGGGCTGTGCGGTGAACGGCCCGGGCGAAGCCGGTGACGCCGACTTCGGCATCGCCGGCGGCCGCGACGCGGGGTTCATCTACGCCCACGGCCAGGTGCTGCGGAAGGTGCCTCAAGCTGAGCTGGTGGAGCAGCTGTTCATCGAGGTCGACGCCTGGATCGCGGCCGGCATGGTGCGGCCCGAGCGGCGCACGCGCAAGCACGTGCTGCCGATGGCGAACTGACCGAAGCCTAGGAGCGGGCGTCGTGGTCGTCGAGGTAGCGCGCGAAGCGGGCGTGCTTGTCCAGGTAGGCGCGCATCTCGCGGAAACCGAAGTCGAGCCACTCGCCCAAGAACCGATCGTCGATCTCGATGGTGTTCGTCTCCCGCTCCATGCCGTGCCGTCCTTCCCTGCTCGTTGACCCGTTCAGCATCGGAGCCGGCGTGATCCGTCCGCATCACCGGGTTGTGGTATTTCGCCGCCCGCTCTGTGGTGGGCGAGATAGACTGGCGGGCATGAACAAACGTAAAACGATGATCGGATACGTCACCTACCAGGTCGGCCGGCGGGTGGTGCGGCGCCAGGTGAGGCGGCGCGTCACATCTCTGCTCAGCACCCCCGAACGCTCGTCGCTGCGCCGCCGGCTGCCGCTCGTGGGAGCAGTCGTCGCGCTCGCCGCTGCTGCGGCCGCCGTCGTGTTCACGCGGCAGCGATCCTGGCCGAACTGATCGCGCCGCCCGGTCGAGCAGTGCTCCGCGACCCGGCTCCGTCACCCCTGACCGTTACACTGCGGCGGCCGTGACCGAAGCCTCGCCGTACGTCCACCTCCACGTTCACAGCGAGTACTCGATCCTTGACGGCGCCTGCCGGATCGCGCCGCTGGTACAGCGAGCCGCCGACCTGGGGATGCCGGCCATCGGCCTCACCGATCACGGCTCGATGGCGGGAGCGGTCGAGCTGTCGCGGGTGGCCGAGAAGGCCGGCCTGCGCCCGGTGATGGGCTGCGAGGTGTACCTGGTGGACGACCACGCCGCCCGGCCGCTGCGCGAGAAGCGGGCGCACCTGACGCTGCTGGCCGAGACGACCGAGGGGTACCACAACCTGATCCGGCTCGTCTCGAGCGGCTATCTGGACGGCTACTGGTACAAGCCCCGGATCGACTTCGACCAGCTCTCGTCACACGCCGCCGGCATCATCGCGCTGTCGGGGTGCCTGTCGGGCCGCGTCTGCAAGGCGCTGGTCGAGGACGATCCCAAGGCCGCTCGCGACGAGCTCGACCGCCTGGCGCAGATCTTCGGGCGTGACAACACCTACGTCGAGATCCAGGACGGCGGCATCGACGTGCAGACGCGGATCCTGCCCTCGCTGATGGCGCTCGCCCGCGATGCCGGCCTGCCCATGGTCGGCACAGGCGACGTGCACTACCTGACCCGCGAGGACGCGATCCCGCACGAGGCGCTGCTCTGCATCCAGACCCAGGACACGCTCGACAACCCGGACCGGTTCCGCTTCTCCAACCACGAGTTCTACCTCAAGACGCAGCAGGAGATGTACTCGCTGATGTCGCAGCGGTTCGGCGAGGACATGCTGCGGCGCACGGTCGAGATCGCCGATCGCTGCCACGCCGAGGTCGGCTTGGGCGCGATGCACCTGCCCAAGTTCGACGTCCCCGAGGGCACGACCGCCGTCCGCTACCTGCGCCAGCTGGCCGAGCAGGGCATGCGCGAGCGCTACCCGGAGCCGTCGCCGGAGCTGAACGACCGGCTCGAGTTCGAGCTGAAGACGATCGAGGAGATGGGCTTTGCCGACTACTTCCTGATCGTCTGGGACTTCATCCGGTTCGCCCGCGAGGACGGCGTCTCGGTCGGCCCCGGCCGTGGCTCGGCCGCCGGATCGCTTGTCGCCTACAGCCTGCGCATCACCGACCTCGATCCGATGCGCTACTCGCTGCTGTTCGAACGCTTCC
>JAWVEC010000118.1:0-3496 GCA_033856975.1 Gaiellales bacterium | reverse complement strand
GGCATCGCCTGCATGGTGTTCGCAGCCGAGGTGCTCGCCCGGCTCGGCCTGCGGCTTGGCGGCGACCTGCTGGTGAACACGGTCACGGACGAGGAGTCGTCGGGGGCGGGTGGGCTGGCGGCGGTGCGCCACGGCGTCCGCGCCGACGCGGGCATCGTTACCGAGCCGACCGCGTTCGACGTCTGGACGTGCTGTCGCGGATCGCTGTCTCCGTCGATCACGGTGGCGGGCCGCCCCGGCCACGCCGAGATGGCTCAGCCGGGATGGCGCGAGGGCGGCGCGGTGAACGCGATCGAGAAGCTGGCCGTGGTGCTGGAGGCGGTGCGGACGCTGCGCGAGCACTGGCTCGCCAGCCCCGAGCAGCGCCACCCACATCTCTCGCCGGCCGACATCGTGCCGGTGCTCGTAAAGGGCGGCGAGTGGGCGGTCACCTACCCGGCGGCGGCCACCCTCACCTGCGAGCTGATGTACCTGCCCGGCAGCGCCGACGCCGATGGATGGGGCACCGCCGTGGAGCGCGACGTGGCCGAGTGGATCCTCCGACACTGCGCGAGCGACGAGTGGCTGGCCGAGCATCCGCCGCGGATCCAGTGGAGCCTCGACATCCCCCCGTACCAGGTCGACCCCGGCGATCCAATCGTGGCCGCAATGCTGGAGGCGAGCGGGCTGGCGGGCGAGCCGTCACGGCTGGCAGGGCTCGACTCGTGGTTCGACGCGGCCAGCTTCAGCCGTTTCGGCGGCACGCCCTGCATCGGCTGGGGGCCGCGCAGCATCGACTGGGCGCACACGATCGACGAATACGTTCCGGTCGACGACCTGGTGCGCTGCGCACAGGGGCTGGCTCTGGCCGCGGTCCGCTACTGTGGCAGCGATGTCTGAAATCACGATCACCGCGGCACGACCGTGAGCCCGTTGACGGATCTCCCAATGCGCATCGCAAGCACCGCCGACGCAGCGCTGATCACCGGGCTGCTGAAGGCCTTCTTCAGCCACGAGGGGCGCGAAGTCGCGCATCTGGGGCAGAACGTGGAGGCGATCCTGGACGATCCCGGCCGTGGCTTCTTCACGCTGGCGGGTGACAAGGGCGTCGCCGCGACGACGATCCGGATCTCGGCCAGCGGAGGCGCCAGCGCCGAGATCGAGGAGATCTGGGTGCAGCCCTCGGCCCGCGGGCAAGGCCTGGGCGCGCGGCTGCTGCGCACCGCCGTCTCGGAGTGCCGGCGACGCGGCATCGGCTCGATCGAGCTACGCGTCACCCCGGATGACCAGGAGCTGGGCATCCCCGACTTCTACGCCAAGCAGGGCTTCAGCCACGGCGGCCGCCTGATCTACGAGTACGCCGGCGCCGACGCCATGTACGGCAGCGCTCCCTAGCTCGCCAAGCCGGCGTCACCGGCCGCCTCCAGCATCTCGAGCGCGTCCTCCACCCGGCCGCGGCGGCGCAGGAACTTGCCGTAGCGGCGGTACGCCCTGGCCAGGTCGGTCGGCCAGCCGCCCTGGAGTCGAAGCGCACCGACCGCCATCTGGTAGGCGCGGTCGGCCCGATCGTCATCGCCCGTCTCGTCGTACACGCGGGCGATTACGAGGTATGCCGCCCCCAGCTGGCCCGGAACCGAGTGGTCGCCGAAAAGCTCGATCGCGGCTCGTGCCCGGTGCAGCGCCAGCTCGCTGTCCCCTGTCTGCAGCGCCTGGCGCGCTTCCTCGACCAGCAGAAAGCCCTCGTCCACCGAGCCCAGCGGCGTGTCGGCGTGCTTGCGCGCCTGCGCCAGGTGCTCGCCCGCCAGCGCCGTGTCGCCGGCATCCAGGTGTGCGTGCGCGCACAGCAGGTACGCGTCCGACAGTCCCGGCCCGCCATCGGCCAGCATCACCTCCAGCAGCCGGTCGCCGTACTCGACCGCCTGCGAGCTGCGGCCGGTGTTGATGTTGAGCCGCGTGAGCGCGAAGTAGAGCCGGCCGCGGACGGTCAGATCGAGGTCCTCGGCGTTTCGGATCACATCGGCCAGCACCGTGTGGGCCTTGCCGTACTGGCCCGAGTCGGCGTACGCGTAGCTGGCCGTGATCGAGTACATCGCGACCACTGCCGGATCGGGATCGTCCGCCGACTCGACCCGCTGCCGGCAGGCCTCGAGCAGCTCGACCGCGGCGGCCGCGTTGCCGCCGAACGAGCGCAGGCGCGCCAGCACCATGTACAGCGATTGGCGCGCGGCCGGATCGGGCTCGTGCCCGCGCGCCAGCGCCTGCTCGAACAGCTCCAGCGCGCGCGCGTCCTGGCCGCGCCGGGTTGCGATCGTGCCCAGCCCCTCCAGCGCATGGCTCGCCAGCGCGTCGTCTCCGGCAGCATCGGCGTCGCGCAGCGCCGCGCGCAGCACGACGTCAGCCTCGTCGAAGCGCGACAGGCCGATCAGGAGGGAAGCATCCGTGAGCCGCTCGTCTTCCAACTGCCGCCAGCGTACGCGAGTCGGCGGCCGGGCTCAAGCGGCGAACGGCAGCGCGCGCACGATCGCCGGCGTACCGGCGACGGTGACGCGATCGCCGTCAGCCACCTCGCGTCGCAGCACCGCCAGGGAGATCGGGCCGAACCGGGGCGAGTCGACCGGCGAGGTGAGACGACCGACCTCACGGTCGCCCAGCACCACCGGCTCGCCGGCCGCCGGCAGATCTCCCTGCAGCTCGAGGCCGCGCAGGCCGCGGTTGGCATGCCCGCGATACTGCAGCCGTGCGACCGGCTCCTGGCCGGGGTAGCAGCCCTTGCTGAAGCTGATCGCGAGCGGTACCAGCCCGGCCTCGGCCGGCATCGTGCCATCGTCGAACTCGCGACCGTAGCGCGGCATGCCGGCCTCGACGCGGGCCAGCTCCCAGGCCTGTACCGGCTCGGCGGCGGCCGGAGCGGACGCCAGCAGGCGGTGCGGGCCGGCCGGTGTGGGCAGCGTCGCCAGTGCGCCGGCCGCCTCGCCCCAGACGACCGCGTGCGGTGAGAGCTGGAGCTCCACCTTGCGCCGGAACCGGGCGCGAAGCACGGCGCCCAGCACCTCGTCGGCGCGGCCGGGAGGGCAGGCCAGCACGTAGCCGCCGTCGACGTTGAACAGCTCGATGTCGGCGATCACGCGCGCCTTGGGAGTCAGCAGCAGCGCGTACACGCCGCCGCCCGGCTGGGCCAGCTCGACATCGTTGCTGAGCAGGCTCTGCAGCAGTGCCGCGGCGTCGACTCCCTCCGCGGTCAGACACGAGCGATCAACCAGGCCGGCCACACCAGAAGAGTAGCGACGCGGTGAAACGAACGGCATCTAGGATAGGACTGGAGGGCACCGCCCAATCGCAGGCTCGGAGGACGTGTGGCACCGTTTCGCTCGAACGTGGACAAGAAGGCGCGCGCGGCCGGCATCGACACCGCCCGCATCCCGCCCGGCCAGTACTACACCGACAAGTGGCCGGTGCTGCACGCTGGCAGCGTGCCCAAGGTCGACATCGCGACCTGGGACTTCCGTGCCTTCGGGCT
>JAWVEC010000117.1:0-3294 GCA_033856975.1 Gaiellales bacterium | reverse complement strand
GCGGTATCGAAAACAGCACCGGCTTCTGAGTCACCACCGAGACCGCTGCTCGGAGGTCGCTCAGGCGCAGGTTGCGCACGTCCACTCCGCCCAGCAACAGGCGGCCGGCGGTGGGGTCGTAGAAGCGCGGCAGCAGGTTGAGCACGGTCGTCTTGCCGGAGCCCGTGGCGCCGCAGATGGCGACGATCTCGCCCGCCTTCACCTCGAGGTCGAAGCCCGACAGCACCTCGTCCTCATCGCCATAGGCAAAGTGCACCTGCTCGAACACGATCGGCTGCGGCCCACCGCCGACCGTGGCGGGCTCGGCTGGTTCCGGCAGCCGGTCGACGCCGTCGATCCAGGCGAAGCTGCGGCCGGCCGAGGCCAGCGCGCGCTGGGCGAGGTTGGTGATCCAGCCCAGCGACTCGAGCGGCCAGGCGAGCTGCAGCAGGATCGTGTTGAACAGGACGAACTGGCCGATCGAGAGGTCGCCCTGGATCACATCGCGGCCACCGAAGAACACCACCGCAGCGATCGAGAGCCCGGGCAGGAAGTACAGCCCCGGCAGGTGGCGAGCCTCGACGCCGGCCTGGCGCAGCACGACGTCTCGCACCTGGCCCGCCTTGTCGCCGAAGCGCTCCCGCACGTCGTCCTCGCGGCCGAAGGCCTGCACCATCTCGATGCCCACCACGGCCTCGTCCGCCGCCTCGGTGACGTCGCCCTTGCGCGTCTGCACGAGCCTCGAGATCGGCATCACACGGTGCGCGAACAGCCACGCCACCAGCCCGATCAGCGGCATCGTGAGGCCGGTGTAGAGAGCGAGCAACGGGTTCACCAGCGTCAGCACGATGCCGGCGCCGACGATCATCATCGCGCTCTGCGCTCCCTGCACCATGCCCCAGCCGATGAAGTAGCGGATCGGGTACAGGTCGTTCGTCGCCCGCGACACCACCTGGCCGGTCGAGTGGCGGTCAAAGAAGGCGCGCGGGAAGCTCAGGTAGGCGTCGTACAGCAGCTCGCGCATGCGCGCCTCGATGTGCACGCCGATCCGGGCGGTGGCGCTGCGGCGCGTGAAGTTGACGCCGAACCGGATCAGCGACAGCGCCAGGATGGCGGCCACGTACGGGTACAGCCGCGATGTGTGGCCGGGCACGATCGCGCCGTCGATGGCGCGCTGGATGAGGGCCGGGATCGCCAGGGAGAGCGCCGTATAGGCGAGCGCGCAGGCCAGCCCCAGCGCAACCCAGCGACCCTGCTCGCGCCACAGGCTGAGCAGGCGCCGAAGAGTCGGCACCATGGCGAGATCCGGCGGGTCAACCTGCTGCACGAGCACACGCTCCTGGGAGTGATTCGAGCGACGTGCCCCATGCCTGCCGCTGCACGCCTCAGGCTATCGCGAGCCGTGCCAAACGACCGTCGCTAGGGCCAGTGGCTGGAGATGCGCAGGTCGAGCCGGCCGCCCCGGTGGCAGAGCGGCGACCGATACTCGGCCGATTCCGTCGGGTATCGCTCGCTCCAGTACACGTCGGCGAGCTCACGGGCGTATGCCGGGCTCGCTCCCATGATCTTGGCCGTCTCGACGGCGTGCTGCATCGCGTAGCACTCGGCCTGCGACTCGATCGAGATCCCCTCCATGTGCTGCGTCTCGTGGGCGAGCGCGACGACGGCGTATGCGAGGTAATACCGAGCCGTCGGGTAGCGGCCGGTGGGATGCACGCTCCCCGACAGGAGTGCCAGCAGGTCGTCGCAGACACCGGGCGAGAGTTCGATCTCGGGAGGATTCGACGAAGCCTGCCCGCCACGTGGCCCGTACGCCTGCTCGATCGCGTTCCAGTCGCCGGTGGAGTAGCAACGAACCCGTATCGGGACCCCGGCCAGGTGGCTGGCCACGCGCCCCAGCGCCGGTACCAGCCGCGTCTCAGCGCTGGGCGCGCGAAACACCTCCGGCACCACTGGCCGGTTGGCGATCACGAATGCGGTGCCGGCGACGGCGAGCAGTCCGCACGCGAGCGCCAGCCCCACGATCTGCCGAGCGTCGTAGTACGGAGTTCCTGGGTCGACCCCGTATCGCACGACCCGCGACCGGCGGCCGAACCGGCGGGCGCGGCGGCGAAGCACGAGCGTGCCCGACGCCTTCTCGAAGCCGGCGAGCCGAACGCTGGTGCCGTAGTTGAATCCGGCCGTCGCGACCAGGATCAAGCACAACCAAGAGCCTGCCACGACGGTGGAGAACGGAGTATGGGGGCCGATGAGGTTCAGAACCGCAACCGGTAGCGTGACCAGCAGCGGGCCGACCGGCAGGTTCAAGAGCGGCTCCGGCCCTCGCGCGGCCGCGGCCGATTCGTCCGACTCGGTGAGAGCCGGACTGCGTCGCCAGCGGTACGCGCGCAACACGCCGAATCCGGCACCACCCAGGAACAGCGCGATCGAGAGGCAGATGGCGATCAGGACGTCCCACCGGCTTGCCAGCATCAGCATCGGCAGCATCGATGCCGTGACCGCCACCCGACCACGCGCCTGCGTCTGGCGCCGAGCAGAGATCCAGCGCCGGTCGCCACGGCGGGCGTACCGTCCGATCAGGGGTCGCCGCGTCTCGACGGGCTGTGCACCGAGGTCACTCACTCTTCCTGGTGCTATCGACGCGGGCAACGCCGGGCTGAAGGTTCACGGCTCAGCGCAGGGAGGGGAGACGCCGCACAGGGCCGGGCGTCTAGGTCAGGACGAGTGAGCGGGCTGCGCCGGGCGCGGCTCGGCCACGCGCGCCGGCTTCGGATCCATGCGTCCCATCTCCTTGAGGAAGGAGTTGTGGGCGCGGATCGCCTGCCGGAAGGTGGGGTGGTGGAGGTAGCGGATTCCGTGCCGTGCGGCCTCCTGCTCGACGATCACCGCGATCCTTCGGTACAGCGTGTGCGGCAGCCGGGCGTACAGGTGGTGCTCGATCTGGTGGTTGAGCCCGCCCACGTAGTAGCTGAGCACGCGGTTTTTGTGCGCGAAGTCGACCGTCGACTGCACCTGGTGCACCTGCCAGGTGCGCGTCTGATCGTCGTTCATGGGATCGATGAACTCGGCCTCGGCGACGCAGTGCGAGAGCTGGAAGATCGTCGTCAGCAGCAGCGACGCCACGCACGAGGTGAGCAGTAAGACGCCCAGCACGGGAAACACCGGGTGTAGCAGCAGCGGGATCACGAGCGCCCAGGTCACTAACACCAGCTTGCCCCCGATCAGCGAGGCGAGCGCGCCGCCTCGCGGGCGGCGAAGCGGGGTGCGGCCGGCATGGCCGGCGTGCAGGAACGCGAAGTCCGAGATGAACTGCCA
>JAWVEC010000116.1:0-2793 GCA_033856975.1 Gaiellales bacterium | reverse complement strand
CGTCGAGCGCATCCGTGAGCTCACCGAGGACCACGGGCTCACCTTCGACGAGGCGGTCGAGGCCGCTCGGTCGGCGACGCTGTTCACGACGCACACACCCGTCCCCGCCGGCATCGACCGGTTCGCCAAGGAGCTGGTCGCGCAGCACTTCGGTGGCGACAACGCGTGTCCCGGTGTCCCGGTCGACAGGGTGCTCGCGCTCGGTGCCGAGGACTACGAGGGCGGCGACCCCAGCGTGTTCAACATGGCCGTGATGGGCTTCCGGCTCGCCCAGCGGGCCAACGGTGTCTCCGAGCTGCACGGACACGTCGCGCGCGAGATGTTCGCGCGGCTCTGGCCCGGCTTCGACGAGCCCGAGGTGCCGATCGGCTACATCACCAACGGGGTGCACGCGCCGACCTGGGTGGCAACCGAGGTGTTCGACCTGGCTGCGCCGGAGATCGTCGAGAGCCCCACCGACGCCGCGGCCTGGGACGACGTGGCGCGGGTGCCCGACTCCGACATCTGGGGGGTCCGCGGGCTGCTGCGCGCCCGGCTGGTCGCCGACGCCCGTCGCCGGGTGCGGCAGTCATGGGTGCAGCGCGGTGCGAGCGAGGCAGAGCTCGGCTGGGTCGACAAGGTCCTCGACCCCGACGTGCTGACGATCGGGTTCGCCCGCCGCGTCCCGTCGTACAAGCGCCTGACCCTGATGATGCGCGACCCCGAACGGCTGACCGCTCTGCTGAAGCACCCGGAGCGCCCGATCCAGATCGTCATCGCGGGCAAGGCGCACCCGGCGGACGACGGCGGCAAGAAGCTGATCCAGGAGCTGGTGCGGTTCGCCGATGGTGCGGGCGTAAGAGACCGGATCGTCTTCCTGCCCAACTACGACATCGCGATGGCCCAGACGCTCTACCCCGGCTGTGATGTGTGGCTCAACAACCCGCTGCGGCCGCTGGAGGCCTGCGGCACTTCGGGAATGAAGAGTGCGCTCAACGGCGGGTTGAACTTGTCCATTCGCGACGGCTGGTGGGACGAGTGGTACGACGGCGAAAACGGTTGGGAGATACCGTCGGCCGACGGGGTGAGCGACGAGGCGCGTCGCGACGAGCTGGAGTCCAGCGCCCTCTACGACCTGCTCGAACGAGCGGTGGCGCCGAAGTTCTACGAGCGCGACGAACAAGGGGTGCCGCCGCGCTGGATCGAAATGGTGCGGCACACCGTGCAAACGCTGGGGCCGAAGGTGCTGGCCTCGCGGATGGTGCGCGACTACGTCGAGCAGTACTACACGCCGGCCGTCGAATCGCTGCGCAAGACCATCGCCGACACTGGTGACGGCGAGTTCGGTGCCGCGCGCGAGGTGGCCGCCTACCGGCGGCGCGCCGAGCAGGCCTGGCCCAAGATCCAGATCACCGACGTCGATTCCACCGGCTTGCCGGATACTCCGGTGCTCGGCTCGAAGCTCACCCTGACCGCGACCGTGCAGCTGGTCGGGCTCGCGCCCGACGAGGTCACTGTGCAGGCGGTGGTGGGCCGGGTCGACACCGGCGATGCGCTGCTGGACCCGGTCACCGTCGAAATGTCGTACACCGGCACCGCCGAAGGGGGCCGGCAGGTGTTCTCGACGACCACCTCGCTGCCGGTGGCGGGAGCGGTCGGATACACGGTCCGGGTGTTGCCGCATCACCCGATGCTTGCTGCCAGCAACGAGCTCGGCCTGGTCACCCTCGCCTAAGCTTCGGGACGGTGCGGGCCGGTCATTGACCTTAAGCCGTCGAATCGGATTTCGAGTGGCATTCGGCAGCCGCTGAATTCGGTTCGCAGTCAATGCTTTTGGTGTCCAGACGTGATCGCTGTTAGCGCTCTTGCTCGGCGAGGTCGACGGCAGCGACGATGCATGGGTCGCGAAAGCGGGGCTGTTCCTACGATCGACAGCGAACCGGGTGCCGGCGATAACTTATTGCATCGCTGATTTTCCTCCCTTAACCAGGCAATTCGGCAACAATTGCGACGTCGGGGGCCGCACGACCCTCACTGAGCGGAGGTGCGTCATGACGCACAGAATTGTTGCCCACCCCGGGACACCGCGCAGGCCCGCCTCCCAGCGCGCGACGAACGGGGATGTTTGGGTCGACGTTGTCGACGGGGACGCCATTTCGGCGGGCCGACGACGCCTCCGGCCCGCCCGACCCCCCGCCCCGCTGACCAAACGCCGACAGCCCTCGCCCACAGCGGTGCTGCTGGTGGCGGCTTTCGGCGCCTTCCTGGCGTTTCTCGACTCCACGATCGTCAACATCGCCTTCCCGGCGATCCAGCGGTACTTCCACAGCAGCGATATCGGCAGCCTGTCGTGGGTGCTCAATGCCTACAACATCGCCTTCGCCGCCTTCCTGGTGGCTGGCGGCAGGATCGCCGACTTGATCGGCCGCAAACGGATGTTCATCTACGGCGTGGTGCTGTTCACCGTCGCCTCCGGCCTGTGCGCGGTCGCCGACACCGTCGGCCAGCTGGTTGCATTCCGGGTCCTGCAGGGCATCGGCGCGGCGGTCCTGGTACCCGCATCCCTGGCGCTCGTCGTCGAGAGCTTCGACGAGGCCCGCCGCGCACACGGCGTCGGCCTGTGGGGCGCGGCGGCCGCCATCGCGTCCGGCCTCGGCCCGCCCATCGGCGGTGCTCTCGTCGAGGCGTCGAGTTGGCGCTGGGTGTTTTTGGTGAACCTGCCGCTGGGCGTTGTCGCGGTGGTGGTGGCTCGGCGGGGACTGGTTGAGAGCCGCGCCTCCGGGCGGCGGCGCGTGCCCGACTTACGCGGGGCGG
>JAWVEC010000115.1:0-4197 GCA_033856975.1 Gaiellales bacterium | reverse complement strand
GGCACCATCGCACGACGACCAACGATCGCCCGCGCACGCGCGTGGCGCCCTGGCGCCGGCCGGCGTTCGCTGCGTGCTCGATCGTGCCCGGCACCGGCCTTTCGGCCGTTGCCTGGCACGGGAAGCTGGCGCGTCGCGTCAAACAGGGTGCCTGGCAACGCGGAACGCGGTGCCTGGCACCATCGCACGACGACCAACGATCGCCCGCGCACGCGCGGGGCGCCCTGGCGCCGGCCAGCGTTCGCTTCGTGCTCGGCCGTTGCCTGGCACGGAAGCTGGCGCACCGCTTAACCACGGTGCCTGGCAACGCGGAACGCGGTGCCTGGCACCATCCGCACCACGACCGACGATCGCCCGCGCACGCGCGGGGCGCCGTTGCTGGCACGGCGGACATGCGACCTCGGCCGCGGCTCGCAGAAGCTTCCCGGCAAGGCGTCGCTTCGGAAGGCGAGTTCTCCAGTCGCACCCGTGGCCCTGCCAGTAAGATCGCGCCGATGGTGATCGGTGTCCCCTCCGAGCACGGCCAGATCGAGCGCCGCGTCGCGTTGACGCCGGACGCCGTGACCCGCCTGAGCGCGAGCGGCGTCGACGTGCTCGTCCAGGCCGGCGCGGGCGACGCCGCGGCACTGCCGAACGAGGCGTACATCGAGGCGGGAGCATCGATCGCGCCGGATGGCAAGGCGCTCCTCGCCGGCGCCGACCTTCTGGTGATGGTGACCCGGCCGCGTGTGGAGGAGGTCTCGGCGCTGCGCGGCGGCACCGCTCTGGTCGGCATGCTCCAGCCGCTGATCCATGCCGAGCTGGTCGAGCGGCTGGCCACCGCCAACGTGACGGCGTTCAGCCTTGACGCGATCCCCCGCATCACCCGCTCGCAGTCGATGGACTCGCTGTCCTCGCAGGCAACTGTCTCTGGCTACAAGGCGGTGCTGATCGCGGCTGACCACCTGCCCAAGTTCTTTCCGATGCTGATGACGGCGGCAGGAACGGTCGCACCGGCCAAGGTTTTCGTTCTGGGAGCGGGCGTCGCGGGGCTGCAGGCCATCGCCACCGCGCGGCGGCTGGGCGCCGTCGTCTCGGCGTTCGACACCCGACCCGTGGTGCGCGAGCAGGTCGAGAGCCTCGGCGCCGCGTTCGTCGAGCTCGCACTGGACGTCGAGGAGGGCGAGGATGCACGCGGCTACGCCCGCGAGCTGAGCGAGGCCCAGTACGTCCAGCAGCAGGAGTTGGTCGCCCGCACCGTCGCCGACTCGGACGTCGTCATCACCACTGCCCTGATCCCCGGCCGGCCGGCGCCCCGCCTGGTCACGGCGGAGGGCGTCGCCGCGATGCGCCCCGGCTCGGTGATCGTCGACCTGGCCGCCGAGACCGGCGGCAACTGCGAGCTGACCGAACCCGGGCAGGTGGTGGTGCGGGAGGGCGTGACGATCGTCGGCACGCTCAACCTCCCCTCCACCATGCCGCTGCATGCCAGCCAGATGTACGCCCGGAACATCACCAACCTGCTGGCCCTGATCATCAAGGAGGGGCGGCTCGAGCTCGACTTCGACGATGAGATCGTTGCCGACGCGTGCATCACGCACGAGGGCAAGGTCGTCTCCAAGCTGCTCGCGGGGGTTTCTGCGTGACCCACGAGCTGGTGCTCCAGATCACGGTGCTGGTGCTTGCCGCCTTCGTCGGCTTCGAGGTGATCTCGAAGGTGCCGACCACGCTCCACACGCCGCTGATGTCCGGCACCAATGCCATCCACGGCATCGTCATAGTGGGGGCGATCATCGTCGTCGGATCGACCAGCTCGCTGCTGATAGAGGTGCTGGGGACGATCGCGATCGCCTTCGGCGCCATCAACGTGGTGGGCGGCTTCCTGGTCACCGACCGGATGCTGAACATGTTCAAGCAGCGGCCGGGAGAGAAACGCGACGATGGATAGGCGCCAGGCCTTCGACCTCGCTTACCTGGCCTGCGCGGCGCTGTTCATCTTCGGACTGATGCAGCTGGCGTCACCGCGCACCGCCGTTCGGGGCGAGGCGAGCTGCATCAGTCCGAAGATGAACAGCGCAGCGCAGGCCAGGTATGCGAGATCGAAGGCCTGGCGCCTATCCATCGTCGCGTTTCTCCGGCGGCCGCTGCTTGAACATGTTCAGCATCCTGTCGGTGACCAGGAAGCCGCCGACCACGTTGATGGCGCCGAAGGCGATCGCGATCGTGCCCAGCACCTCGATCAGCAGCGAGTCCGTCGATCCGACCACGATGATCGCGCCCACGATCACGATGCCGTGGATCGCGTTGGTGCCGGACATGAGCGGCGTGTGCAGGGTGGTCGGCACCTTCGAGATCACCTCGAAGCCGACGAACGCGGCCAACACCAGCACCGTGATCTGCAGCACCAGCTCGTGGGTCACGCCGATGTCTCCGTCAGCAGCTTCGAGACGACGCGGCCCTGGTGGGTGATGCAGGCGTCGGCCACGATCGCGTCGTCGAAGTCGAGCTCGAGCTTTCCGTCCTTGATGATCAGCGCGAGCAGGTTGGTGATGTTTCGGGCGTACATCTGACTGGCGTGGAGAGGCATGGTGGAGGGCAGGTTGAGCGTGCCGACGATCGTGACGCCCTCGCGCACGACCACCTTGCCCGGCTCGGTCAGCTCGCAGTTGCCGCCCGTCTCGGCGGCCAGGTCGACGATCACCGATCCGGGCCGCATCGCGGCCACGCTCTCGGCGGTCACCAGCCGCGGCGCCGGCCGGCCCGGGATCAGGGCGGTGGTGATCACCACGTCCGAGTCGGCAACGGTGCGGGCGACCAGCTCCTGCTGCTGGGCGACCTGGGCCTCGCTCAGCTCGCGGGCGTAGCCGCGCGCGTCCTCGCCCTCCTCGACGTCCAGCGCGAGCTCGACGAAGACGGCGCCCAGGCTCTCGACCTGCTCGCGCACCACCGGCCGGGTGTCGAAAGCCGAGACGACGGCGCCCAGCCGGCGGGCGGTCGCGATCGCCTGCAGCCCGGCCACCCCGGCGCCCAGCACGAACACCTTGGCCGGCGCGACCGTGCCGGCGGCGGTCATCAGCATCGGGAAGAACTTGGGCAGACTGTCGGCGGCGATCAGCACCGCCTTGTAGCCCGACACGGTGGCTTGGGACGAGAGCGAGTCCATCGACTGCGAGCGAGTGATGCGGGGAATCGCGTCCAGGCTGAAGGCGGTCACGTTGGCCGTGGCCAGCCGCTCCACCAGGTCGCCGTGGATCAGCGGCTGCAGCATGCCGACCACGGCCAGGCCCTCGGGCAGCGACGAGACCTCGTCCTCGCGCGGCCGGGTCACCATCACCACCAGGTCAGAGCCGGCCAGGAGCGCCTTTCCGTCCTGAGCGATCGTGGCGCCGGCCTCGATGTAGGCGGCGTCGGGCAGGGCGGCGGCGTCACCGGCGCCGGCCTGCACGAGCACCTCGACGCCCATCGCCTTGAGCCGCGAGACGGCGTCCGGCGTCAGCGCCACGCGTCGCTCGATCTGGCCGTGCTCGGAGGGGACGCCAATCACCATCGCCGCGATCTTACTGGCAGGTGGCGCTGCGACGGCCCAGGTAGGCGTTAGACGGAGAGTGTGTTTGGCCCGTCGCGCTCGCGCTCGGCCTCGTAGCGCTCGATCTCGCCGATCCGCTTCTCGGTCAGAGCGATCTCGTCCCACCCGTTCAGCAGCCGCTCGCGCGCGTCGGCCTCGATCTCGAACGCCACCTCGCGGCCCGATGGCAGCGTTACGATCAGCCGCTCGAGGTCGATGGTGGCAGGGTCGGGCGCGCGGTCGAGCAGCTCGCGCACGGCGTCCTCGGGCAGCTCGACCGGCAGCAGGCCGATCTTGGTGCAGGTGGAGCGGAAGATGTCCGAGAAGCTGGGCGCCACGATCGCCTCGTAGCCGTAATCCTGCAGTGCCCACGGCGCATGCTCGCGCGAGCTGCCGGAGCCGAAGTTGCGCCCCGCGGCCAGGATCGGCGCGCCATGGAACTCGATCCGGTTGAGCGGGAAGCCGGGCTCCCGGAACCAGTCCCAGAACAGGTACTCGCCAAAGCCGCTGCGCTCGATCCGCTTCAGGAACTGCTTGGGAATGATCTGGTCGGTGTCGACGTCGGCGCGGTCGAGCGCCGCCACGTTGCCGGAGATGACCCGCACCGGCTTCACGATCCCACCAGCTCGCGCACGTCCGTCAGGCGGCCGGTG
>JAWVEC010000114.1:0-4888 GCA_033856975.1 Gaiellales bacterium | reverse complement strand
AGGGCGCGCTGGCCGGCGCCCGCAGATGGCTGGAGGGCGATGACGATGGCGGCGCGACGGCCGCCCTGCGCGGACGGATGGTCGCCCTCGGGGCGCAGCGGCGTTACGAGCAGGCGGCCGAGCTGCGAGATCAGCTCGAGGCGCTCGAGGCGGTGCGGCTGCGGCTGGCGCGCCTGCGCCGGGCGGCTGCGATCGGCGGTGTGTTGCTCGCGGCCGATGTCGACCAGCGATTCGTGCAGGCCTTCGCCTGTGCCGGCGGCAGGGTGGTGGCGCGCCGCCGGCTGCCGCGCGGCGGCGGCGCCCAGCTCGAGTGCGAGCCGCTGCTGGCGGCGCTGCGCGCGGCGCTCGGCGCCAAGCCCTGCCCGCTCGCCCCCGACCAGGCCGATGCGGCGCGCCTGATCGCGGCCGCATTCGCGCGGCCGGGCCGAAACGTGGTGGCGACGCGCCTGACTGAGGCCGAGCTGCCGGTCGCCGCATCGCTCGTCGCGGCAAGTCGCGCCGGGGTACCCTACCGGCGGTGAACTTCGCTGACCGCCTGGCCGAGGCCGTCGCCCGCAAGGGCAGCACGCTGTGCGTGGGCCTCGATCCGCGTATCGAGCTGCTGCCCCCGGAGCTGGTGACCGGCCTCAAGCCGGGCCGGGCCGGCCGCGCCCGCGCGTACGAGCGCTTCTGTGAGGGGCTGATCGAAGCCGTCGCTGACGAGGCGGTGGCGGTGAAGCCGCAGGTCGCCTTCTTCGAGGCGCTGGGCGGCTACGGGCTGACCGCGCTCGAGCACGTCTGCGATGTCGCCGCCGAACGCGGGCTGCTGGTGATCGCAGATGCCAAGCGGGGCGACATCGGCTCCACCGCCGAGGCCTACGCGGAGGCGTGGCTGGCGCCGCGCGACGGCGGCCGGCCGGTGGCGGATGCGCTCACGGTCAACCCCTACATGGGCGGCGACTCGCTCGACCCATTCCTGGCGGCCTGCGGCCGGGGAGCGGGGCTGTTCGTGCTCGCCCGCACATCCAACCCGGGCAGCTCCGACCTGCAGCAGCAGCTGCTCGCGGACGGCCGGCCGGTGTGGGAGCGCACGGCCGAGCTGATCGCCCAGTGGGGCGCCGGCCTGATCGGCGAGTGCGGTCTCTCCAGCGTCGGCGCGGTGGTTGGAGCGACCCACCCCGACGCGGTCGAACGCGCCCGCGAGCTGATGCCGGCCCAGGTTCTGCTGCTGCCGGGCGTGGGCGCTCAGGGCGGCAGCGCGGCCGATCTCGCCCCGGCCTTCCGCGACCATCCCGCCGGCGGCCTGGTGGTCGCGGCCCGCTCGGTGATCTACGCCTGGCGCGATCGCCGTGGCGACTGGCAGCAGTCCGTGCGGGCGGCGGCGGCCGAGCTGCGCCAGGCCACCCCGATCTGACTACGCGGCTGGAGCCAGTGGCTGCCGTGGTCGGGCCAGCCAGGCGACGCAGCAGGCTGCCACCATCAGCGTGAACGTCAGGTCGGCGGCGACCACGAGCAGCAGCGCCAGCGCCAGCGCGACCTGGAGGCCGGCGAGGTCACCCAGCGCGTGCCGGCGCAGGATTCCCCAGCCCGTCTCGGCCAGCGTCAGCGCCGCCGTCATCACCAGCAGCCACAGCCATCCGTAGCCGAGCGCCCAGCCCGCGATGCCCACCTCCAGCACCACCGTGGCGGTGACGATCGACCGCGTGCGCGTCGTCAGCATGATTCAACTCTACGGGTGGCGGCAAGACGGTCAAGTGTAAACTCCGCAGGGCCGATGACCGTGATGTACGTGTCCCGTCATCCTTCTTCGAGCGACGAGAGCTGGGCATCTCCATGATCCTCACCGTGACCGTCAACGCGGCGGTCGACAAGACGCTGACCGTCGCCAACCTCCAGCTCGGCCACCGCCACCGCGCACAGCAGGGCCTGGTGATGTCGGGCGGCAAGGGCATCAACGTCGCCCGCGCCCTCAAGCGGCTGGACGAACCGGTGATCGCAACCGGCCTGGCCGGCGGCCGGGCCGGCATCCACATCGTGGACGGGCTGCACCAGGAGGGGATCCTGAACGACTTCGTGCGCATCAACGCCGAGTCGCGCACGTCGACCGCCGTGGTCGATCCCACCAGCGGCCTGCAGACCGAGATCAACGAGTACGGGCCGGAGGTGACCGCCGAGGAGGTGGCGATCCTGCTCGAGAAGATCCGCTACCTGTCCCGGGCCGTCTCGACCGTGGTGTTCGCCGGCAGCCTGCCGCGCAAGGTCGACAACAGCTTCTACGCCGACGTGATCCGCGACATGAACCGGCGCAAGATTCGCACGGTGATCGACGCTGAGGGCGAGCCGCTGCGGCTGGCGCTGGCGGCCGAACCGACGCTCGTCTCGCCCAACCAGCGCGAGGCCGAGGCCCTGGTCGGAAACGAGTTCCAGACCGACGAGGACTTCCAGCACGGCCTGACCGCGATCGCCTCGATGGGCGCCGACAACGTGCTGGTCACGCTCACCACCGGCTGCTACGCGCTGCTGGTCGAGGGCAAGGGCCGGCCGCGCATGTACCGGGCCTGGATCCCGCGTATCGAGGCCGTCTCGGCGGTGGGCTCGGGCGACGCTCTGCTGGCCGGCTTCGTCTCGGCTCAGCAGGCCGGGCGCAGCGCGGAGGAGTGCCTGCGGCTGGGCCTGGGCTGCGGCGCTGCGAATACGCAATCGGTCGGCGCCGGGGTGTTCGACGCCAAGGATGTGCCGCGCTATGCGGCGATGGTGGAGGTGCAGGAGATCCAGCCCCGCGCCGCCCGCGCCAGCTGATTCGGCGCCCACGGCCACCGGCCGGAACATCCGCTCTCGTTGCTAGACTGCGTTGAACCTTGAATGTTCGACAAATCACCGCACGATCCTGCGCGCGGCCCTCTTGGGGCCTTGTGCGTTTAAAGGGGGTTTTTCCCGTTGGAGATTGAGATTGGGCGCGGCAAGAAGGCGCGTCGCGCGTACGGATTCGACGACATCGCGATCGTGCCCAGCCGCCGGACACGTGATGCCGAGGACGTTGACATCGCCTGGCGTCTCGGGCCGCACCTGCTCGAGCTGCCGCTGCTGGCCTCCGCCATGGACGGCGTCGTCTCGCCGGCCACCGCGATCGAGCTAGGCCGCCTGGGTGGCCTCAGCGTCCTCAACCTGGAGGGCATCTGGACACGGTATGAGGATGCCGACGCCCAGCTCGCGCGGATCGCCACCTATGACAAGGCGGAGGCCACCCGTGAGATGCAGCAGATCTACTCCGAGCCGGTCAAGCCGGAGCTGATCTCGCAGCGGATCCGCGAGCTCAAGGAGGGCGGCGTGCTTGCCGCGGCGTCGCTGACGCCCCAGCGGGTGCGGGAGTACTGGCAGATCGCCCTCGACGCCGGACTGGACGTGCTGGTGATCCAGGGCACGGTCGTCTCGGCCGAGCACGTCTCGACGGTGGTCGAGCCGCTCAACCTGAAGGAGTTCATCGCCTCGATGCCGGTACCGGTGATCGTGGGCGGGTGCGCCTCCTACCAGGCGGCGCTGCACCTGATGCGCACCGGCGCGGCCGGCATCCTGGTCGGCGTCGGCCCGGGTGCTGCGTGCACCACCCGCGGCGTGCTCGGCGTCGGCGTCCCCCAGGCCACGGCGATCGCCGATGCGGCCGCCGCCCGCGTCCAGCATCTGCTCGAGACCGGCCAGTACGTGAACGTGATCGCCGACGGCGGCATGAGCACCGGCGGCGACATCTCCAAGGCCATCGCCTGTGGCGCCGACGCGGTCATGATCGGCTCGCCGCTGGCGCGCGCAACCGAGGCGCCGGGCCGTGGATACCACTGGGGCATGGCCACCTTCCACGCCAGCCTGCCGCGCGGCGCACGCGTCAAGACCGACCAGGTGGGAACGCTGGAGGAGATCGTGATCGGCCCGGCCAACGAGAACGACGGCACGCTCAACCTGATGGGCGCGCTGCGCACGTCGATGGCCACCACCGGCTACGACACGATCCAGGCCTTCCAGAAGGCCGAGATCATGTTCGCGCCGGCGCTTCAGACCGAGGGCAAGAAGCTCCAGCGAGAGCAGGCGATCGGGATGAGCCGTTGAGCGCAAACGATCCCCGCGCCGGTGACACGGCGTCCGGTGTGACCGGCTCCCCGGTCACCCACCGGCCGGTGCTGGTGGTCGACTTCGGTGCGCAGTACGCGCAGCTGATCGCCCGTAGGGTGCGCGAGAGCCGGGTCTATTCCGAGATCGTGCCCCACGACACGCCGGTGGCCGAGATCGCCGCCCGCGATCCGATCGGGATCATCCTGTCCGGCGGGCCGGCGTCGATCTACGAGCCGGGTGCTCCGGCGGTCGATCCGGGGCTGTTCGAGCTGGGCGTGCCGGTGCTCGGCATCTGTTACGGCATGCAGGCGATGGCGAGTGCACTGGGCGGCGTGGTCGCGAACACCGGCTTGGGCGAGTTCGGAAAGACGCCGGTTATCTTGGCGGACAACAGCCTGCTGTTCGGCTCAGCTGAGCAGTCGTGCTGGATGAGCCACCGAGACAGCGTCGTGCGGGTGCCGGACGGCTTCACCGTCACGGCCTCCACCGACACCACGCCGATCGCGGCCATGGAGGATCGCGAGCGCGGCTTCTACGCCGTCCAGTTTCACCCAGAGGTGCTGCACACACCGCGCGGTACCGAGATGCTGGGCCAGTTCGTGCTCGAGGCCTGCCAGGCGCCGCCCACCTGGACGGCGCTCCAGTTCATCGAGGAGCAGGTCGAGCGGATCCGCGAGCAGGTGGGGGACGAGCAGGTGATCTGCGCACTCTCGGGCGGCGTCGATTCGGCCGTGGCCGCGCTGCTGGTGCACCGCGCGGTGGGCGATCAGCTGACCTGCGTGTTCGTCGACCACGGGCTGCTGCGAAA
>JAWVEC010000113.1:0-16503 GCA_033856975.1 Gaiellales bacterium | reverse complement strand
CGAACGCGATCTTCGAGCCGATCTGGAGCAACGGCTACGTCGACCACGTCCAGATCACGGTTGGCGAGTCGATCGGCGTCGAGCACCGGGCGGCCTTCTACGAGGAGACCGGCGTCGTCCGCGACATAGTCCAGAACCACCTTCTGCAGGTGCTGGCGCTGGTTGCGATGGAGCCTCCGGCGGCGTTCGAGCCGGAGGCGGTGCGCGACGAGAAGACGAAGCTGCTGCGGGCGATGCGGCCGATGACCTTCGACAACGCCGTCCGCGGCCAGTACGCGAACGGCTACGTGGCCGGCGAGGAGGTGGCCGCCTACCGGCAGGAGCCGGAGGTACCGGCCGATTCGACGACCGCCACGTTCATCGCCGCCAAGCTCGAGATCGACAACTGGCGCTGGGCGGGCACGCCGTTCTACATCCGTTCCGGCAAGCGCCTGGCCAAGCGGGTGACGGAGGTGGCTGTGCAGTTCAAGCGGCCGCCCGACCTGCCGTTCTCGCGCGAGGCGGCCGAGCACCTGGAGGCCAACTCGCTGGTGCTGCGGATCCAGCCCGACGAGGGCATCTCGCTGCGGTTCGGCGCCAAGGCGCCCACGCCGACGCTCTCGATCCGCAGCGTGAACATGGACTTCCAGTACGGCTCGTCGTTCCTGACCGACGTGCCTGAGGCCTACGAGACGCTGATCCTGGATGCGATCCGCGGCGACGGCACGCTGTTCACCCGCCAGGACGGCGTCGAACGCGCGTGGGAGATCTGCGACGGGCTGATCGAGCAGTGGACGAGCGGCCAGCCGCAGCTGTACGCCTCCGGGTCGTGGGGCCCGGACGCCTCGGACGAGCTGCTCGCGCGCGACGGCAGGCGCTGGCGGCGGCCGTGAGGGCGGCGACCGAGACGGTCGACCTGGCCGGCGTCGAGAGCGCCCTGGCCAACCTGCGCGGCGACGCCAACCACGGCAGCGTGCGCGCCACCACCCTTAACCTGGTCGTCGTCTGTCCCGACAGCGCGGCCGCGGAGGACACCGAGACGGTGCTGGACGCGATCGGCGGTAGCCGGCCGCTGCGCGCGATCGTGATCACTCCGAGCAAGGGCCGGCCGAAGGCGAGCGTCTCCAGCGCCTGCTGGACCGGCGGCGGTCAGGAGGTGTGCGCCGAGCGGATCTCGATCACCGGCGACCGCGCTGCCCTGCCCAGCGCCGTGATCACGCTGCTGGTGGCTGACCTGCCGGTGTTCGTCTGGTGGCGGGGCGCGCTTCCCGAGGACGCCGACGCCGTGCTGGGAGAGCTGGTCGAGATCGCGTCGCGCGTGATCGTCGACTCGGACGAGGCCGACCTGGCGGCCGCCGCGCGGCTCGAGCTGCGCGTGGCGGGGCTGGTCGATCTGGCCTGGGTGCGGACGGCGCCGTGGCGCGAGGCGATCGCGGCCATGTTCGACGGCCGTCCCCAGCGACGCGCGCTCGACCATCTGATCGGCATCGAGGTCGTCGGGCCACCCAACCAGGCGGCGCTGCTCGCGGGCTGGCTGCGCTCGCGGCTCGACCGCCAGGTGGGGGTGGACGTGCGGCGGGCAAAGCGCCTGAACAGCGTCGAGCTGCACTGCGGGGACGAGGTGTTCCGGGTCGAGCGGACGCCACGCAACCATCATGGCGTGGCGGTCGGTCCTGGCCTGCCCGAGCGCACGTTCGCGCTCCCCGCCGGCGATGCAACTGCGCTGCTGGCCGCCGAGCTCGATCGCCTGGGCGCCGAGCCGACCTTCGAACAGGCCTTGGCCGCCGCCGATGCCGCCTGATCTGACGGTGCTGCCCGACGCCGCGGCCGTCGCCCGAGCGGCGGCCGATGCCGTGGTCGAGAGCTGCGCCGCCGCCGGGGAGCGGTTTGCGATCTGCCTCGCCGGCGGCTCGACCCCGCAGGCGGTGTACCGGCTGCTGGCCTCGGACAGCTACCGCGACCGCGTCGATTGGGCGCGCTGGCACGTCTTCTTCGGCGACGAGCGGCAGGTGCCGCTCAACGACCCCCGCTCCAACTACGGCAACGCGCGCGACTCGCTGCTGCGGCACGTGCCGATCCCTGGCGCACAGATCCACCCGATCACCGACCCGTACGAGTACGAGGGTCTGCTGCGTGCCTTCTTCGGGGAGTCGCCGGACTTCGACCTGCTGCTGCTGGGGATGGGCGACGACGGCCACACGGCCTCGCTGTTTCCCGACTCGCTTTCGCTGCGCGAGGAGCAGCGCTGGGTGGTCGCCCCCTCCGAGGTCGTGCAGGGCATGTCGCGGTTCACGCTGACGCTGCCGGCGCTCAACGCGGCCCGCCGCAAGCTGATTTTGGTCTGCGGGCCGGCGAAGGTGGCGGCACTGGCGCGGATCGAGCTGGGCGAGCCGCTGCCGGCCGCGCTTGTGGAGGGCGCCGAGTGGCTGGTGGACGAGGCGGCGCGGGGTTCGGCCAGCTAGGGACGGCTACTCGCCCGGGTGCGAGGCGTCGGTGAACTCCCGGAACTCGCCCGAGGCCAGGTAGGCCACTCTCTCGCCGATGTCGACGGCGTTGTCGCCGATCCGCTCGATGCAGCGTGAGATCAGGATCGCCCGCAGGCCGGCCTCGCGCATGCTCTCGTCGCCGCCGATGGCCATGATCCGCCGCGCCAGGTCGCGGTTCTCGGCGTTGATCACGGAGTCCATGATCACCAACCGCTCGGCCCGCTCGACGTCCCGCTCGGCGAACGCACTCATCGCCTCGATCGTCATCAGCTCGGCCTGCTCGCCCATCTTCTTGAACGACTCCAGCAGCTCAGAAGCGATCACGAGGCCGAGCGTCAGCTTCGTCAGCTTGGCGATGTTGACGCACTGGTCGCCCATCCGCTCGAGGTGCAGGTTGACGTGGAGGATGGCCAGAATCAGCCGCAGGTCGGTGGCGACCGGCGTCTGCAGCGCCAGCAGCCGCTGCACCTGATCCTCGATCCGCAGGTAGCTCTCGTCGTTGTCGTCGTCCTCCGCGATCACGCGATCGGCGAGCTGCTCGTCGCCCGAGAGCAGCGCCTGGACGGCGCCGTCGAGCGCCCGCAGCACGAGCTGGCCGTGCGTCTGCAGCTCCTCCTCGACGTGGTCGAGGTGCTGCTGGAAGGCCTGTCGGGGACCGGTCATTGCCGGACATTCTCGCAGAACCGAGGCCAGATCCGGGCGATACTGGGCGGTTTCACCGCATGTTCACCACAACGCCACCACCCGAAACCCCGCTCGCGAACCGCGCCGCTCCATGATCCACGCGACGACGACTCATCGACACACGGAGACGAACGGATGCAGACAGCGAAGAGGTTTGGCACGGCGGTGCTGGTGACGGGCGTGGTCGCACTCGCGGCGGCCTGCGGGTCGTCCGGCGGCAGCGGCACGAGCGGTGGCACCAGTGCCAGCAAGGTGCTGGTGGGAGCGGGCAGCACGCTGGTCGCCCCGCTGATGTCCCAATGGGAGCCGGACTACACCAAGAGCTCAGGGGTCACGATCACTTACGGCGCCATCGGCTCCGGCGGCGGTATCGATGCGATCACCGCCCGCCAGGTCGACTTCGGCGCCAGCGATGCTCCGCTCAGCGCGGAGCAGGCAACCGCCTGCAAGGACTGCCTGCAGGTGCCGTGGGCGCTGGCGGCGGTCGTGCCGGCGTACAACCTGTCCGACGCACCCGACCACCTCAAGCTGAACGGCGACGTGATCGCCAAGATGTACCTCGGCACGATCACGTCCTGGGACGATCCCGCCATCAAGGCGCTCAACCCGGGAGTCACGCTGCCCTCGACCGCCGTGGCGCCGGTGTACCGCAGCGACGGCTCTGGAGACAGCTACGTCTGGTCGAGTTTCCTGTCAGCGATCAGCCCGGACTTCAAGAGCAAGGTGGGCGTCTCGACTCAGCCCGCGTTCACCGTCGGAACCGGAGCCGAGAAGAGCTCGGGCGTGGCGGCCTCGGTGCAGAGCACCGATGGCGCCATCGGGTACGTGACGGTTGCCTACATCACCGCCGACGCGCTGCACAGCGCGCTGGTTCAGAACGCGGCCGGCAACTTCCCCCAGCCCACCACAGCCGCCATCACGGCGGCCGCAGCGGCGGTCACCACCATCCAGCCCGACGGCTCGGTACCGCTGGTCAACCCGCCGGCATCGGCGGCTGACGCCTACCCGATCTCGACCTACTCCTACGCGATCGTGCCCAAGAGCTCGCCCAAGGCATCCCAGCTGAAGGCGTTCCTGACCTACGCGGTCACGACAGGACAGGGGTTCGGGCCTGACCTCGGCTATCCCGGTCTGCCGGACAACATCGTCACGCACGACAAGCAGGTGATCGGCCAGATCGGATCGTGACCGCCTGACGCGAGAACGCCGGTGCCGCTGAAGACCGCGGCGCCGGCGCGCTCTCGTCGTCGCACCGGTTGCTGATCTGAGACGCTTCGCAGCATGAGCATGGAGAGCCCACAGCCCCTCACTCTGCCCACCCGGTCACGGCCCCGGTTCGGCGACCTCGGCCTGCGTACGATCGCCGGATCGGCCGCCGTCGTGCTGACCGCGATCATGGTCGCGATCGTGTACCAGGTCGTACGCGAGGCCCACGCCAGCATCGGCCAGTTCGGGCTGGGTTTCCTCACCGACAACGAGTGGAACGCCGTCACCAACAGGTTCGGTGCACTCGACCTGATCTGGGGCACGCTCTACAGCTCACTGCTGGCGCTGCTGATCGCAGTCCCGGTGGCGATTGCGATCGGGCTCTACCTCAGCGAGCTGGCGCCGAGCTTTCTGCGCACGCCGGTGGCGCTGATGGTGGAGCTGCTGGCGGCCATCCCGAGCGTCGTGCTGGGCCTGTGGGGGATTCTGGTGCTGGGCCCGTTCCTGGCCGACCACGTCGAGCCCTTCCTGGGCGACAATCTCGGCTTCATCCCGCTGTTCTCGGGCACGCCCTCCAGCCATGGCATGCTGCCGGCGGTCGTCGTGCTGACGATCATGATCGTCCCGATCGTTGCCAGCATCAGCCGCGAGCTGTTCAGCAGCGTCCCCTCCGATCTCAAGCAGGGCGCGATGGCGTTGGGTGCGACGCGCTGGGAGATGGTGCGTTCGGTCGCGATCCCGCAGGTCAGCGGCGGCCTGGTGGCGGCCGTTATGCTCGGCTTCGCCCGGGCGGTGGGCGAGGCGATCGCGGTCTCCCAGGTGATCGGCGGCACCCTCAACCAGAGCTGGTCGCTGTTCGCGCCGGCAGACACGATGGCCGGCCGCATCGCCAGCCAGTACCAGGGCGCCGCCACCGCCCTGCAGAGGTCGTCGCTGGCGTATCTGGCCGTGATCCTGCTCGTGATCAGCCTGATCGCGAACGTCTCGGCGCAGCTGATCTCGGGCCGAATCCAGCGCCGCATGGGGATCCGGACGTGAGCACCACCGCCTCGCCCGCGCCCCTGTCCGGTGGCGGCGCCCGTGCCCGTCGGCGCCGGCGGACCGGTCGCGCGATGGAGCTCCTGGCCAGCATCGCCGCGCTGTGTGCGATCGCGATGCTGCTGCTCGTGATCGGGACGGTGGCGCAGCGGGGAGCGCCGGCGCTGAGCGTCGGCTTCTTCACGAACGTCGACGCCGCCTTCCTGCAGACCGGCGGCGGGATCGAGAACGCGATCGTCGGGACGCTGATCATGACCGGGATCGCCACGGCGATGGCGGTGCCGGTCGGCGTGCTGCTGGCCATCTTCAGCACCGAGTTCGCCCCGCCCCCTGTGGCGGCTGCGGTCCGGATGACGCTGAACGTGCTGGCCGGCGTGCCCACGATCGTGATCGGCGTGTTCGTCTACGGGCTGCTGGTGGTGGGCCGCGGGCAGAGCTCGTTCGCGGCGGCCGTGGCGCTGGCCATCATCATGCTGCCGCTGATTGCGCGCTCCACCGAGGAGGTGCTGCTGCTGGTGCCCTCGACGCTACGCGAGGGGGGCATGGCGCTGGGCGCGACACGTGCCCGCACGGTCTTGACGGTGATCCTGCCCACGGCATTCGGCGGCGTCATCACCGCCACCATCGTGGCCGTCGCGCGGGCGGCCGGCGAGACGGCGCCGATCATCTTCACATCCTCGATCTTCGCCAACGCGGTGGTCACCGACCCCAGCCAGCCGATGGCCTCGCTCCCGTACACCATCTTCACCAAGTCGGAGTTGCCGAGCGCCTCCGATCAGCAGCAGGCGTGGGCGGCCGCGCTGGTGCTGATCTCGTTCGTGTTGCTGGGCAGCATCATCGGCCGGCTGCTCTCGATTCGCACTCGCCGCCAGATCGAGCAGACCCGGTGAAGATGACCGATCATCTAGGCTCCGGCAGCCCCAGCATGACCACACCCGACGAACATCAGGAGCAGGGCGGCTCCGCCCGCGCCGCACCCGGCGACACGCCGGAGGTGGCCTCGGCCGCGCCCGTCAACCGGCTGGCCGAGATGGCCTCGCGGCACGACGACGACCCCGCGGCCGGCCGCGAGACGGTGTTCGAGCTGAAGGACGTGACGGTGTCCTATGGCGGCAACCCCGCCATCCGCGACGTCGATCTCGCCGTCCACCGAAACCTCGTGACCGCCTTCATCGGGCCGTCCGGCTGCGGCAAGACGACGCTTCTGCGCAGCCTCAACCGGCTCAACGACCTGATCAACGGTGCCGCGGTGGCCGGTTCGGTCCGCTACCACGGCCACGATCTGTACGGCACCGGGGTGGACGCGGTCGAGGTGCGGCGCCGGATCGGGATGGTGTTCCAGCGGCCCAACCCGTTCCCCAAGTCGGTCTATGACAACGTCGCGTTCGGACTGCGGCTGCACGGCATGAAGGACGACCTGGACGGCCGCGTGGAGCGCGCGCTCAGGCATGCCGCGCTGTGGGACGAGGTCAAGGATCGGCTCAAGACCAGCGCGCTATCGCTGTCGGGCGGCCAACAGCAGCGGCTCTGTATCGCCCGCGCGCTGGCGATCGAGCCGGACGTGATCCTCATGGACGAGCCGGCGTCCGCCCTCGATCCGATCTCGACTCAGGCCATCGAGGATCTGGTCGACTCGCTCAAGAACGAGTACACGATCATCATCGTCACCCACAACATGCAGCAGGCGTCGCGGGTGGCCGACGTAACCGCCTTCTTCAGTGTGGAGGTCGGCGATGGCGGCAGCCGCTGCGGCGTGCTGGTCGAGATGGGGCCCACGTCGGAGCTGTTCATCCGGCCCGGAGATCCCCGCACCGAGGCGTACGTGACCGGCCGCTTCGGGTAGTCAGCCACGGCTGATACGATCACCGCCCGTGAGCAGTGAGCCCGCCACGCCCGTCGCGAAGCCACCCGGCGACTCCGGCTCAGAGCTGATCGCCGCACTGCTGCCCCGGCTGAACGGCGATGATCCGCGGCTGATCGCGTTCGCCCGCTCGTTCGCCCGCCGCGTGCGGCTCGAGCAGCTCGACGACGCCACGGTCGGCCGACTGGCGGCGCAGATCGCCGGCCTGTTTCGGATGGTCGACGCGCGTCGCGGCGAGATAGGCGTGCGAGCGTTCAACCCCAGCGAGCCGGAGGACGGTTACGAGACGCACGGCACCGTGGTGCAGGCCAACACCGACGACGCCCCCTTCCTGATCGACACCGTCAGCGAGGAGTTGCGCCGCCACGGGCTCGAGGTGCGGATCGTGCTGCACCCCGTGATGGGCATCGACCGCGACGCGACCGGTGCCGTCACCTCGGTGGGGCCGGCCCGCGGCGCCCTGCACCGCGAGTCGGTGATGCACTTCGAGGTCGACCGCAAGCTGCCGCAGCAGATGCTGCCGGAGCTCGAGTCGGACGTCGCCCGCGTGCTGGGAGATGTGCGGCTGTGCGTCCGCGATTTCCGCGCCATGGCCGACCGCGTCGAGCGCATGGTCGAGTTCGCCGAGGTCGCCACCACCCGCTACGACAAGCAGGAGGTGGCCGAGTCTGTGGCCTTCCTGCACTGGCTGAAAGCCGACAACTACGTGTTTCTGGGATACCGCGAGTACGCCTTCTCGGACGAGGGTGACGACGTGATGATCGCGGCCGTGCCGGGGTCCGGTCTCGGCATCCTGTCCGACGCCAGCGGCTCGAGCTTCGCCGAGCCGGTCAAGCTGGCCTCGCTTCGTCCCGGGTTGCGCGAGCGGACGATGGACGGCCCGCTGGTGATCGTCTCGAAGACCAACCGCGAGTCGACAGTGCACCGGCGCGTGAAGATGGATTACGTCGGTGTCAAGCGGGTCGATCAGGACGGCCGCGTGGTTGGCGAGCTGCGGCTGCTGGGGCTGTTCACCAGCAAGGCCTACACCGAGCCGGCCCGCGAGATCCCGCTGGTGCGAAAGAAGCTCGAGCACATCATGGAGGCCGAGGACCTGTTTCCCGGCTCGCATGACTACAAGGCGGTCGTCTCGATCTTCGAGAGCTTCCCCAAGGACGAGCTGTTCGCAGGCTCTGCGGAGGATCTGCGCGGGACGGTGATGGCGCTGCTGGGGCTGGAGGAGAAGCGCCACATACAGCTCTTCGTACGCCTCGATCCGCAGGGCCGCAGCGTCTCGGCCACCGTCGCCCTGCCCCGCGACCGCGTCTCGACGGAGCTGCGCGTGCGGCTGCAGAGCCTGCTCGAGGAGCGGTTCAACGGCGACTCCGTCGACTACCACCTCAGCTTCGGGGAGACCGACCCCGCCCGCTTCCACTTCACGGTGCATGTCCCCGAGGGTCAGATCCCCGACGTCGCGTTCGCGGAGCTCGAGCGCGACGTGATCGCGGCCGCCCGCACCTGGGATGACGCGCTGTCCGACGAGCTGGTCGAGCGGCACGGCGAGACCGTCGGCCACGCGCTGGCCAGGCGCTACGCCGGGCTGTTCCCGGCCTACTACAAGTCGGCCACGCCGATCTTCATGGCCGCCTTCGACGTCGCCCAGTTCGAGCTGCTCGATCACGACCGGCCCTACGTGGTCGCGCTCCAGAACGAGCAGGGCACCGCCGAGCCGCTGACGCGCCTGAAGCTCTACAAGACGGGCGGCAAGGCGCCGCTGTCCGACCTGCTGCCGGTGCTCGAGGCGCTCGGCCTGACGGTGGTCGAAGAGGTGCCGACCCGGCTGGACGAGCACGACGGCAACGGCCGTTACCTGCACGATTTCGGCGTGCTCGGGCCGGGAGGCTGGCCGCTCGAGCTGGAGCGTGTGGGCGGCCTGGTTGCCGACACGGTACGGGCGGTGTGGGACCGCCAGGCCGAGAGCGACTCGCTCAACCGGCTGGTGCCGTCCACCGCCCTGTCATGGCGGCAGGTGGCGATCCTGCGCGCCTATCGGCAGTACCGGCAGGTGCTGGGAGGCGGCTTCACCAAGCGCTACATCAACGACGCCTTCGTGCGCAACTCGCACATCGCGCGGCTGCTGGTCGAGCTGTTCGAGCTGCGGCTGGCGCCCGGCGGGGACGGCGAGCCCGACTCGACCGCGCTCGAGACCGAGATCGGCGGCATGCTGGACGCGGTTGCCAGCCTGGACGACGACCGTATCCTGCGCAGCTTCTTTGGCATGATCATGGCCACCGTCCGCACCAACGCGTTCCGGGCGGACGGCACGCTGCCCTATCTCTCGTTCAAGTTGCGCTGCACGGACGTGCCCGGCATCCCCAAGCCGGTGCCGCGGTGGGAGATCTTCGTCTACTCCACCGAGATGGAGGGCGTCCACCTGCGCGGCGGCTTCATCGCCCGCGGCGGCATCCGCTGGTCTGACCGGCTGGAGGACTACCGCACCGAGATCCTGGGCCTGATGAAGGCCCAGATGGTCAAGAACGCGGTGATCGTCCCGACCGGCGCGAAGGGCGGCTTCGTGCTGAAGAGGCCACCCGCCGACCCGGCCGAGCTGCGCGAGGAGGAGCGCCGCCAGTACATCGTGCTGATGCGCGGCCTGCTCGACCTGACCGACAACATCGTCGCCGGAGCGGTCAGCCGGCCGGCAGAGGTGCGGGTGCTCGACACCGAGCCAGACGCCTACCTGGTGGTGGCCGCCGACAAGGGCACGGCGCACCTGTCCGACACCGCCAACGAGATCAGCATCGAGTACGGTCACTGGCTCGGCGACGCCTTCGCCTCGGGCGGCTCCGCGGGCTACGACCACAAGGCGCTCGGCATCACCGCCAAGGGCGCGTGGGAGAGCGTCAAGCGCAGCTTCGCCGAGCTCGGCCAGGACGTGATGGTCGACCCGTTCACCGTTGTCGGGATAGGAGACATGTCCGGCGACGTGTTCGGCAACGGCATGCTGCTCTCGCCGGCGATCAAGCTCGTGGGAGCCTTCGACCACCGCAACGTCTTCCTCGATCCGGATCCCGAGCCGGTCGCGGCGCTGGACGAGCGGCGGCGTCTTTTCGAGCTGTCCGGCAGCTCCTGGGACGACTACGACCGCTCGCTGATCTCCGAAGGCGGCGGGGTGTGGCCGCGCTCGGCCAAGTCGGTGCCGTTGTCGGATCAGGTGCGCACCGCGCTGGGAGTGACGGCCGAGTCGCTGTCGCCCACCGAGCTCTGCCAGGCGATCCTGCGCGCGCCCGTCGACCTGTTCTGGAACGGCGGCATCGGCACGTTCGTCAAGGCGGCCGGCGAGTCGCACCTCGACGTCGGCGACCGCGCCAACGACGCGCTGCGCGTCAACGGCTCGGAGCTGCGCACGCGCGTCGTGGCCGAGGGCGGAAACCTCGGCTTCACCCAGCAGGGCCGGATCGAGTACGCGCGGGCGGGCGGCCGCATCAACACCGATGCGATCGACAACTCGGCCGGCGTCGACTGCTCTGACCACGAGGTGAACCTGAAGATCCTGCTGGCGCAGGCGATCGAGGCCGGCCGGCTCGACATGCCGCAGCGAAACGAGCTGCTCGAGTCGGTGGCCGGCGACGTCACGGCGCACGTGCTCTACGACAACTACCTGCAGGTGCAGATCCTGTCCCAGGAGGCGGCCGTCTCGGCCGAACGGATGGAGGCGTACGAGGCGCTGATGATCCAGCTCGAGGAGCATGGGCTGCTCGACCGGGGGCTCGAGTTCCTGCCGTCCGCGGAGCGGATGGCAGAGCGGGAGGCGGCCGGCGCCGGCATGGTGCGGCCCGAGCTGTGCGTGCTTCTGGCCTACGCCAAGCGGCTGCTGCGCGAGCAGATCCTGCCGTCCAGCCTGCCCGACGATCCCTACCTCGACGGCGACCTGGCCGCCTACTTCCCGGGCCCGGTGGTGGAGCGTTTTGGCCAGCACATCACCACCCACCCGCTGCGCCGCGAGATCATCGGCACGATCATCACCAACGACGTCATCAACTCGATGGGCATCACCTTCGTTGCCCGCATGGCGGGCGAGATCGGCGCCACCCCGGACGAGATCTGCCGCGCCTTCCTGATCGCCCGCGAGGTGAGCGGCGCACGCGCCCACTGGGACGAGATCGAACGGTTGGAGAGCTCGGTGCCGGTGGCGATCCAGGCCGACCTGATGGGCGGCGTCGACAGCATGGTCGAGGAGTTTTCACGCTGGTACCTGCGCTACGTCCCCGAGCTCGACCTGGCGACGGTGATCGCCCGCGACCAGCCCGGCTTCGCCGAGCTGTTGACGCACCTGCAGGATGCCGCCACCAGCGCCTGGCGGCTGGAGTTCGACGAGCGGCTGGAGCGCTATCAGCAGCACCACGTACCCGCCGCCGCGGCCAGCTTCGGCGCCGCCGTGCCCGACCTGGTCTACGCGCCGGACATCATCGCCGTCGCGCGGGAGAGCGGGCGCTCGATCGCCGACGTGGCGCATGCCTTCTTCGTGGTCGGAGAGCGGCTGTACCTGAACGTGGTCGAGCAGCGGGTCGCGCACTTCCCAGCCCAGACGCGCTGGCAGCGGCTGGCCTGGAGGTCACAGCTCGACGACCTGCGCTTGCTGCGGCGCCAGATCGTCGCCCGCGTGATCGAGCAGTGCGGTGACGAGAGCATCGACTCGGCCGTCGAGGACTACCTCAACGCCCGCGTCGACCCCTACCAGCGGCTGGCGACGCTGATGATGGGAACGACCAGCGGATCTCAGGCCGACGACGCCTCGGCGGTGATGGTGATGGTGCATCAGATCCGGCAGGTGGTGGCCTGATCACGCCCGCTGGGCGCGCTTCAGCGGACGCCACCCGAGCGGCAGCGACAGCAGCGCGGCCAGCGCCGCCAGGCCGGTGCAGACGTGGAGCGTGGCGGTGAGGCCGCTGTGGTCGGCGACCACGCCCAGCAGCGCGACCACGCCCGCTCCCACGCCCACGCTGACACCGATCACGACTCCGGAGGCGAACCCAATCCGATCGGGCAGCGCGGCCTGGGCCACGATCACCAGCGGGTAGAAGTTTGCGTCCATCGTGATGCCGATCAGCACCAGCAGCGGCATTGCCACCAGGGCCGAGCTGAACGGCAGCACCGCGCACATCGGCACCACCATCGCCAGCGATGCGACGATCACGCGCCGCTGGCCGAACCGGTCGCCCAGCCGGCCGCCCAGGTAGGTGCCGAACGCGCCCGCGGCCAGCATCGCGCTGATCGCCGCGCTGCCGAGCTGCACGCTGTGGCCGAGCGTGGCCGCGAACCAGGCCGGCACGAACGCCATCAGGCCGAACATGTAGGCGGTGCGGGCGATCGCCGCCGAGGAGGCGAGCGCGAACAGCGGCCAGTCGTCGGCCGCCTGCGGGTGAGCTTCGGCCACGGCTCCGCGGCGGGGATGGATCCGGTGCCGGTTGGCAACGATCGTGATCGCGGCCAGCAACGGCACCAGCGCGACCAGCGCGGTGCCGGCCAGGCCGAACACCAGCACGCAGGGGGCCACCAGAGCTGGGCCGAGCGCGAATCCGGCGTTGCCGCCGACCGCGAACACGCCCAGGGCCGAGCCGGGATGCGGCCCGGCCGCCTGCCGGGCGGCTCGCACGCCCTCGGGGTGAAACAGGGCCACGCCCAGGCCGCCCAGTCCGAGGCCGGCCATCACGGCCGGGTAGCTCTCGACCAGGCCGGCCACCAGCAGGCCGGCGGCGGCCATCACCAGCCCGGTCGGGATCAGCCACGCGGCCACGAACCGGTCGCCCAGCGCCCCGGCCAGCGGCTGCAGCAGGGACGAGCCGAGGCTGCCGACCAGCACAAGTGCGCCGGCGGCCGCGTACGACCAGCCGCGGTCGCGGACGTAGAACGGCACCAGCGCCGGTACGGCTCCCTGGAACACGTCGCTGCCGACGTGCCCCACCGTCAGGGCGGTCAGTGCGCGACGGTCGATGCCTTCCGGCAGCAGGCGCGCGATCAGGGCGAGGGCCCGGGCTCGATCATCGGCCGAGGTTAGAGGATACGCTGCGGCGGTGAACCGCCTCGCCGACGAGACCAGCCCCTACCTGCTGCAGCACGCCGCCAACCCGGTCGAGTGGTACCCGTGGGGTGACGAGGCGCTGACCCGCGCGCGTGAGGAGAACATGCCGATCCTGCTCTCGATCGGGTACGCGGCCTGCCACTGGTGCCACGTGATGGCGCACGAGTCGTTCGAGGATCCGAGCACGGCGGCGATCATGAACCGGCTGTTCGTGAACGTGAAGGTCGATCGCGAGGAGCGGCCCGACCTGGACGCCGTCTACATGAACGCTGTCGTCCAGTTCACGGCCGGGCACGGCGGCTGGCCGATGACCGTCTTCCTGACCCCGGCCGGGGAGCCCTTCCACGGCGGCACCTACTACCCGCCCCAGCCGCGCGGCGGGCTGCCCGGCTTCCCTGAGCTGCTGGAGCTGGTGGCGGCCGCGTACCGTGAGCGCCCGGACGAGGTCGGCGAGCTGGCCGGTCGGATGGCCGCCCACCTGCGGGAGGTCTCGGCGCTGGCGCCGTCGTCCGATCCGCTGTCCGAGACGGTGCTGACCGAGGCGGTGGAGACGATGCGGCGTGTGTTCGACCCGCGCTGGGGCGGCTTTGGCACCGCGCCCAAGTTTCCGCCCGCATCGGCGATCGAGTTCCTGCTTCGCATGCATCGCCGAGACGGCGATGCCGGTGCCCTCGAGATGGCCACGGCAACGCTCGACGGCATGTCCCTGGGCGGCATGTACGACGAGCTGGGCGGCGGCTTTGCCCGCTACTCGGTGGACGAGCGCTGGCTGATACCCCACTTCGAGAAGATGCTGTACGACAACGCGCTGCTGGCGGCGGCCTACCTGCACGGCTGGGTGGTGACCGGCGATGGCCGCTACCGCGAGGTGTGCGAGCGCACGCTCGACTTCCTGCTGCGCGACCTGCTGCTGCCGGAGGGAGTGTTCGCCTCGGCGCTGGACGCAGACACCGAGGGCGTGGAGGGCACCACCTACGTGTGGACGCCGGACGAGCTCCGTGCAGTGCTCAGCCGCGACGACGCCGAGGCCGCGATCGCGTATTACGGCGTCAGCGAGGAGGGCAACTTCGAGGGCAGCTCCGTGCTACGGGCCGCCGGCACCCCGCCCGCGGGCCTGGAGCGGATCCGGGCGCAGCTGCTCGAAGCTCGCATGCGCCGCCCTCAGCCGGCCCGCGACGACAAGGCGATCGCGTGCTGGAACGGGCTTGCGCTGGCCGCGCTGGCGGAGGCCGGCTGGAGGCTCGACCGGGCCGACTACCTGGCCGCCGCGGGCCGCTGCGCCGAGTTCCTGCTGTCGGGAATGAGCGACGAGCGGGGGCGGCTGCGACGAAGCTACCGCGCCGGCGACGCCCGCATCGCCGGCTACCTGGACGACCACGGCGCGGTCGCGCTCGGCCTGCTGGAGCTGCACACCGCAACCGGCGAGCTGCGGTGGCTGAGGGAGGCCGAGCGCCTGATCGGAATCGTGCTGGAGCAGTTCGGCGACGCCGAGCGCGGCGGCTTCTTCTACACGGCGGCCGACGGCGAGCGGCTGGTCTCCCGCCACAAGGAGCTCGACGACAACCCGACACCCTCCGGACAGTCGCTGGTGGCCACGGCGCTGCTGAAGCTGGGCCGGATCGGTGGCCGGGACGAGTGGGAGCAGCGGGCCGTCTCGGTGCTGCGGCTGGCGCTGCCTTTCATGCGCAGCTCGCCGCACGGGCTGGGCCAGGCCCTGTCCGCGCTCGACATCCACCTGTCTCCGCCGCAGGAGATCGTGGTGGTGGGGGCGCCGGACGACCCCGGCACCGTTGCGCTGCTGGCGGCCGCTCGCAACGGCTGGCGTCCCAACGCCGTGTACGCCTTCGGCGACGGCAGCTCGTCATCCGACCTGCCGTTGCTGGAGGGCAAGCGCCTGGTGGACGGGGCGCCGGCCGTCTACATCTGCGAGCGCTTCGCCTGCCGCGCCCCGCTGACGGATCCGGCCGAGGTCGAGGCGGCGCTTCGGTGAGCGCGACCGACCTGGAGTCGCTCAAACGGGACGCGGCCGAGGCGGCGATCGAGGCCGAGGTGCGAAGCGGCATGGTGCTCGGCCTGGGTACCGGATCGACCGCCCGCTGGCTGCTCGGGGGGCTGGCGGCGCGGCTCGGCGACGGCCGTCTGGCCGAGATCGTCGGCATCCCCACGTCCGAGGCCACCGCCGCCCGCTGCCGCGAGCTGGGGATCCCGCTGACCACGCTCGACCAGCGGCCGGCGATCGATCTGGCCGTCGACGGCGCCGACGAGATCGCTCCCGGCCTGGCGTTGATCAAGGGCATGGGCGGCGCTCACCTGCGCGAGAAGGTGGTGGCCTGCGCGGCGGCCCGATTCGTGGTGGTGGCCGACGAGACGAAGCTGGTGGCGCGGCTGGGCGAGCGGGCTCCGCTGCCGGTCGAGGTGATCGCGTTCGCCCGTCCCGTGTGCGAGCGGCTGCTGGGCGAGCAGGGCTGGGCTCGTGAGCTTCGGATGCGCGACGGCGGGCCGTGGATCACCGACGAGGGCAACCTGATCCTTGACTGCCGGCGCGAGGACTGGAGCGATCCGCCGGCCCTCCAGCGTGCGATCGCCGACATGCCGGGCGTGGTCGAGCACGGCATGTTCCTCGGAATGGCGGCCGCGGCCTACGTTGCGGCAGAGGGCGGCGTGCGCGTGCTGGCGCCGTAGCCGGCAGGTTCGCCCTCCAGCCGGCGCCGCATCACCGCCACCGCCTCGGGGTTGCTATCGATCAGCACGTAGCCGCGGCCCAGCTGCTGCGCCACCGCGCCCAGCGTGCCGGAGCCGGCGAAGAAGTCGAGCACGCGGTCGCCCGGCCGGCTCGAGGCCTGCACGATGCGGCGCAGGACGCCCTCCGGCTTCTGGGTCGGGTAGCCCGTCTTCTCGCTGCCGTTTGTGGGCACGATCGTGTGCCACCAGACCGACGTCGGCAGCTTGCCCCGCTCCCGCTTCTCGGCCGTCACAAGCCCCGGTGCCATGTACGGCTCGCGATCGACGGCCTCCGAGTCGAAGTGGTAGCGCTCGGCGTCCTTGACGTAGACCAGGATCGTGTCGTGCTTGGCCGGCCAGCGGCGCCTGCTCTTGGCGCCGTAGTCGTAGGCCCAGATCAGCTCGTTCAGGAAGCACTCGCGGCCGAAGATCTCGTCCAGCAGCAGCTTCACGTAGTGCGCCTCGCG
>JAWVEC010000112.1:0-2720 GCA_033856975.1 Gaiellales bacterium | reverse complement strand
CCGCCGCGAACACCTCCTGCAGCACGTCCTCGGCGTCCTCGGTCGAGTTCAGCATGTGCCGGCAGAAGGCGAGCAGGCGCGATTGGTAGCGCTGAACGAGAGCCTCGAACGCCCCGTGCTGGCCCTTTCGGGTGAGCTCGATCAGCTGCTCGTCGCCCTTAAGCCGGAGCAGCGGCGAACGCCCGGAAAGCCCAGGAAGAACAGCGGTGCTGTGGTTGAGTGCGCCAGCCTCCATGAAGTCCTGCCTACCTAGGACAAGCTAGCAGTGCGTTAGTTGCGCGCAAAGATGGCTGATCCCGCGACCCCGCGTGCGCGGATTGCGCGCGATATCGGCGCCGGATCGGCGTCCTCGGGCTCGCCTTTGGCGGCGCCAAAGGCTTCGCCCTGCGTCCTTGACCGGCTTGATCTCGCACGCCCCCGCGCACACGTGACCGCGGAATCAGCCATCTAGACTCGATTGCGCCACCGGCCCGGGTGATGGAACGGGTAGACATCGGGGCCTTAAAAGCCCTTGCCCTTCGGGGCGTGTGTGTTCGAATCCCACCCCGGGCACTGCGGGCGGCTACACGACCTCGGGCTTTTTCTCTCCGGGCCAGGTGCCGGTCGCGTTCGCGAACGCCGAGCGGGACTTGTGGTCGAGCGCCGCGCGGGTCCCCTTGAAGATCGCGCCCTCGAGCGCGGCGGCCGCCACCACCTTGGCCATCGACGCCTCGCGGTGCGTCGGCTTCGGCGGCTCGCGGTCGTCGACGATCCCCCAGGCCTGCTCGAACAGCTTCTTCGCGATGAAGCCGCTGACGAGACCGCCGGTGATACTGAATGGGATGAAGAGGATCTTCACGCGCGCGAGAACCGTACCGGACAGCCCGACCGATCTGCCGGGACGGTCCTGGAAGGAGATCCTCAAGCGCACCGTCAAGGAGTTCCAGGACGACAACCTGACCGACTGGGCGGCCGCACTGACCTACTACGGCGTGATGTCGCTGTTCCCGATGCTGCTCGTGCTCGTCGCCCTGCTCGGGCTGATCGGCCAGGAGAGCACGATCGCGACGATGACCGACTCGCTGCGCATGGCCGGCCTCGGGGACGTGGCGAAGAACGTGCAGGGGCCGCTCGACGAGATCGTCCGGCACAAGGGCGGCGCCGGCGCGCTCGTCGGCTTCGGCCTACTCGGGGCGCTGTGGTCGGCATCCGGCTGGGTTGGAGCGTTCACGCGCGCGATGAACTCGGTCTACGAGGTGCAGGAGGGGCGGCCGTTCTGGAAGCTGCGCCCGCTCCAGGTGCTGATCACGCTCGTCACCGTGCTGCTGATCTCACTGGTGCTGGTCGCCGTGGTGGTGAGCGGGCCCGTCGCAAAGGCGGTCGGTACCGCTCTGGGAGCGGGCGACACGGCGGTGTCGGTGTGGGGCGTGGGGAAGTGGCCGGTGCTCGTGCTCGTGCTGATGGGCATGGTGGCCGGGCTCTACTACATAGCCCCGAACGTGCGCCAGCCGCGGCTGCGCTGGGTCACTCCGGGCGGCGTGACGGCAGTGCTGGTGTGGATTCTGGCGTCCGCCGGGTTCGGGCTCTACGTGAGCAATTTCAGCTCATACGGCAAGACGTACGGGACGCTGGGCAGCATCGTGACCTTCCTGGTGTGGATGTGGCTGTCCAACCTCGCGCTGCTGTTCGGGGCGGAGCTTGACTCCGAGCTGGAGCGCGAGCGGGAGCTTCGGAAGGGGATGCCCGCGGAGGACGAGCTGCGCTTGCGGCCGCGGCAGGCGGCGACCAAGTGATCCACTCGCGGACGGGCCACGAAGATGGTGTGTGCGTGCCCTCTCCCCGTCGCTTTTCCTTGCCGCCGTCTGCGTAGCCGGATGCGGCAACTCCGGCGGCGGGGCCGGCACTATGGCCGCAGCCCAGGCGCCGGCGACACCCGCTGCATCGGCGGCTCCGGCCGCGCCCCCCGTGCGGATGGCGACGGTCGACATCAACTCCTTCAAGTACAAGCCCGTGGTGATCGCGGTGCGCAAGGGCGGTCGCGTGCGCTGGACCAACTCCGACGCCGCGGCCCACACGGCCACGGCGGACGACCGCTCGTTCGACACGCAGACGATCGACAAGGGCAAGGCGCGGATGGTGAGCTTCACCACGGCGGGCACGTTCGCCTACCACTGCGACTTTCACCCCTTCATGAAGGCGACGGTGGTGGTGAAGTAGCGAGGTGCTTGAGGCGATCCAGCTGGTCCCAGTGACGCGCGATCCGCTCCCTGCCATCGGCCGTCAGCGTGACGTTCGTGCTCGGCTTCTTGCGCACGAAGCGCTTCTCGATCTGCACGAGGCCCGCCCCCTCGAGCTTGGCCAGGTGGCTTGAGAGATTTCCCTTCGTCAGTCCGGTGGCCCGTTGGAGGAACACGAACTCCGCCTCGGCGACGTACGAGAGCACGGTCAGGATTGCGAGCCGCGCGGGCTCGTGGATGAGCCGATCCAGCACTAGTTCCATCGCCTCAGACTAGTTGGTGTGGCAGACCTGGACGAATCGGCGGTGAGCGAATGGTGGTCTGCGCTGCAAACCTGACGGCGCGCAGTGCCCGGGGTGGGATTCGAACCCACACGCCCCGAGGGGCAAGGGCTTTTAAGGCCCCGATGTCTACCGATTCCATCACCCGGGCGAGCCTGGCCGGAGTTTAGGTGCGGGACCCCCCGCGCGCACGCGACATTGCGCCTTGGGTGCGCAACTAAAC
>JAWVEC010000111.1:0-3958 GCA_033856975.1 Gaiellales bacterium | reverse complement strand
TGGATGCCCGGCTGGACCGGCACCCAGTCCGACGGAACCGTCCTTCACGGTCGCATCTACGAGGCCTGGCGGCTGCGCCCCAACACCGATCCCAGCACGCCGAACATCGCGTGGGAGGCCCAGTGGGGCGGGCGCCTGTCAGGTGTCGCCGAGAGCAAGGGGCACTACATCGACCGCTACACCACCTACCGCGATCGCGCCTACCCCGCGCTCCCGACCGACCCGGTGAAGGCCGACCTCTTCGAGGAGAAGGGCTGGGGAGCGATGGCGACGAGCATCCCGATCCAGCCGACGCTGATCAAGGCCGCCGACGTGCAGGCCGGCGTCATCCGCAACGCGATGGGGCTCAACGTGTCCAAGCCCGGTCCGGGGTGGCGCTGGCCCGCGCAGCGTTCGGACGGAGCGCTGACGAGCCTGAACCCGATCCAGGAGGGCATGCGGCTGCGGCTGCCCGCCAACTACGTGGCGCCGAGCAACCTCAACCCCTTCGTCCAGATGGTGATCGCGGCGGCGCGCGACTACGGCTTCGTCGTCACCGACCATGCGGCCAACCTGGCGATCCGGGCGGAGCCGGCCGTGAGCTCGCTGCTGCCGGTCCCGGCCTACGCCGCGCTCTACGGCTTCCCCTGGGGCTCGCTGCAGGTCATGGCGACGGGCAGCGACACGAACCCCACGCCCTGACGGCTACGGGGCCGAGTACTCGTCGCTGACAGGCGGCCCTCCGAAGGGGCTGCAACCGACCGCCGAGAAGCAGACCAGGCGGTCGTCGACGGGATTGGTCGGATCCGTGCCGGGGCCCACCGTGAACCAGTCGACCTGCATGTCGAACGGGGCGGCGTTCGTGGTTCGCGGTGGGCCGCACAGGTCGACCGACTGCACCCACAGGGGCCCGGTCGTCGTGCCGGTCATCCTGAAGGTCGCGATCGCCTGGTGGCCGGCAAGGACCGCGAAGGCCGTCAGCCGGCCGGTCATCGTGACCGTGCGATCGAAGCACCCGTACCCGACGTCCGAGGAGTAGGTCGTGCTGGACCGCTGTGCCACGGCAGGTCTTCCGGTTCGAGGTGCGGTGCCTTGGGCCCACGACCCTACGCTCGCTGCGCCCGCGGGTCCACCCCGGAATGTGTGCCGAGGCTCACGCAGAGCACCGACGACCGGACCTATGCTCGCCTGAGCGCCGTAAGGTGGTGAGGCCAGCCTGCCTCACCGCGGGCGTGCGCTGAGCCTGCCTCCTCAACCCGAGTGGAGAACCCCTGATGGCTGATCCTGACCGCGAGCTCCTGGACGAGGTGCTCGTCGGCACCCAGGCGATGGCGAACCTCGCCAAAGACGATGAGACGTTCCGGGCGGTCGTCGACGCCTTCCGCGCGCAGGACGGCGAGTCGATGCACCTGCTGCTCGAGCGCCACAAGCTCGCCGAGCGCTGCGAGGTCATCTGTCATTGGTTGCGCAGCAAGGAGTCGGTCCTGCTGTGCCTCGAGCTGGCCGGTCCGCCGCCGCTGGAGGAGCGCGAGGGCCCCGACATCCGCGAGTTCGCGCAGATCGCCGCCAAGGTCAGCGCCGACGAAGAGCTCGTCGAGCTGATGGCCCAGGCCGTTCAGGAGCGTGACACGTCCGCGTGGAGCGAGCTGATCGACAAGAACGAGCTGCAGGCGTTCAGCCACCTGCTGTGCCATTGGGTCAGCACCATCCACTATCGCCTCGTCTGCGACGTGGTGTGCCAGCCGGTCCGCGTTCCGCGGCCGCACCTGATCCCGGAGCTGCAGACGGCCGGCCGGGCGCTGGGCATGGTCCTCGCCGACGAGAACGTGTTCGCCGCGGCCGTCAAGGGCGTACGCGCGAACAGCTGCGAGACGCTCTCGGGCGCGCTCGAGGACGGTGGCTTCGGATCGTTCTGCTTCTTCATCTGCGAGTTCTTCTGCAGCTGGCGGTGCATGCTCCTCTGCCTGCGCCTGTGCCGGGTCTTCCCGCTCGCGCCGATCGAGTCGCAGATCGGCGAGATGCTCGACTTCGCGCGCGAGACCGGCCGGATCGGCTCCAACAGGGCCGACCTCGAGCGCATCTCCGCCGCGATCCTGCGCGAGGACGACGAGCTCGTCCAGAAGTTGGTCAAGAAGCTGCGGTACGAGCCCTACTGCCTGCAGTTCTGCCACTGGGTGTGCTTCCTGCGCTGCCAGCTGTTCTGCTTCTGCGTCTGCCCACCGCGAACGATCGCGGTGTTCACGCACATCGGCGGGCTCGCCTACAACACCGCCGTCGACAGCCACGTGACGGGCAGCGGGCTCACGCTGTCCGACAACCGCGCGTTCTTCAGCACGCTGCGGCTCAACGGTGGCCTGTCGGTCGTCGACGGAGCTCCGCTCGTCGAGTACCACTTCCAGACGATCGAGACTGCGGCTGACGGCAGCCCGGTCGGGGCGTGGGAGGCGGTCACGCCTGCCCAGATCGGGGCCACGTTCATCGGGCAGTTCATCAGGCCGATCTCGCTTCCCCCGTTCTTCGAGAGCGTCGAGGTATGGGTGAACAACCCCGGCACGAGCGGCCTCAACATCACCCCGGACGCCGACGGCTGGATCAAGGTCCCGCCGTTCCACCCGGTCCCGCCGATGGTGCCCGTGGCCGACGCCGACTGGAGGTTCGTGCCGCGCGAGGATCTCATCGCGTTCAGCACGACGACGCTGGTGCCGTCGGTCGTGACGATCGACGAGGCCGCGATCGGGAACGCCGGCAGCACCGCCGTCGCGCCGCTGCAGACCGACGTCCACTACGGCATCCGCATGCGGATCCGAAACCAGGGCTCCAGCGGCGCCGGCAGCGAGGCCGGCACATGCAGCCACATCGCGATCAACAACACGATCTACGACCACGTCCCGCACCATCCGTACTGGCCGGGCGGGCTCTTCGGCGCCAATCACGAGCTTGCGGTCTCGTCGCTCGGAATCGAGCAGCTGAGGCTCGCACCGTGCTCGCTGCTGCTCGACACGGTGACGGTGAAGTTCACCGCCGCACACTCCAACCTCGGGCCCGTCGCCGTGACCATGGAAGGACCGGGCGGTCCGTACACGTTCGATCTCGTCCCGGCCGCTGCCCAGGACCCGGGCGAGAACTGGTTCGGGGACGCGACCCCGCTGCTGGATGGCTCGTCGCAGCCGTGGGATTTCTCCACCCTCGATCCCTGCGCGTACCTGCTCAAGCTGTCCGTGACGCCGTTGCTGACGACCGGCGACGGGGTCCCGGACCCGCTGGTCGACTACATCGCGTACTGCAAGGGCAGCACCGCGTAACCCTCGCCGGCGGCAGTGGCGCCGCGACAGACCCAACCGATCCGGATGCCCGCGCCCGTCGCGGGCATCCGGGTGTCGCATGCCCGCGAGCTCGGGCAACCTGCCCGGAGCGCCCGCGCGGTGGGCACGGAACCTGGTATCCGCCACGTCGGACGGATACCAGTTCCCGTGTCCTAGTCGGTTCGACGCGGAGCCACCCGCCCCCCCAGACGGGTCGCTACGACGCGCGAAGGCGCGACAGTACCCGGTTTCGGGACGCCAGGCGAGGACCGCTGCACGCTGTTGCTACGGTGATGGGCGCAGCGTCTCCCCCTCGAGCACCGGCCGGAACGGGCTTACCTCCCCCCAGCCTCCGGCCGCCAGACGCTCCTGAGGGCGGGGCGATGCGAGCAGTGCCGAGGAGCGCGCGCCCCGCCGGTCATCCCCCGCTCCGGTTGGGCGCGCCCCTCGGTCACGTCGCTGGACATTCCTGTCAGGCTGACACGATGGGCATCACCGCCGGCCACCGTGTGACGGCGATCGCGCTCACCGCCGCGCTGGCGGGGGCCGGGTGGGCGTGCTGGGCAGCGCGCGCCGAGGCGTACGTCTATTGGGCGGCGTCGAGCACGATCGGACGCGCGAACCTCGATGGGACCGGCGTGAACGCGAACTTCGTCACGGGTCTGAACGGTACTCAG
>JAWVEC010000110.1:0-3522 GCA_033856975.1 Gaiellales bacterium | reverse complement strand
GAGTGGGCGCAGATGCGGCGCCACTCCGAGATCGGCGCCAACATCCTGATAGAGGTGGAGGACTACGCCGATGTCGCCCGCATCGTGCGCTCTCACCATGAGCGGTTTGACGGCGCGGGCTACCCGGATGGCCTCGCCCGCGACGAGATCCCGCTGCTTGCGCGCGTGATCGCCGTGGCCGACTCCTACAACGCGATGACCTCCGACCGGCCTTACCGCCGTGCGATGTCGCCCGACGTTGCCATCCAGCAGCTCCTGAACGGCCGTGGCAGCCAGTTCCAGGCCGACCTGGTGGATGCCTTCGTGCGGGTGCTGAAGCGCGAGTCCGACTCGTACCGGCGCGGCCTGCTGGCCGACTTTTCGCTCGAGTCGATGCAGCACCCGGCGCTGATGTCGCCGCCCGTGCTGCGCGCCGCCGTCTGAAACCGGTCCTGAGTCCGGCGTCCGGCTCCGGGCGGCGGCCGCAAACCGCTCAAGCCGCCCGTCCCGCGTCCCGATACAGGTGGCAATGACCGAGCCGACCCTGATCCTCGTGCTGGCCGATGTCGCCGGGCTGCTGGCCGCCCCGGATGCCGGCTTCGAGACGCTCGAGCAGGCGCTCGAGCGGGCGTCGGAGCGAGCCGCGGTCGAGATCGCGATGTCCGACGCGGGCGAGCTCACGTTCGAGTGGCGGGAGGCCGGCGACGAGAAGCTGCGGAGCGCGTTCGAGGCGGCTCTGTCGCAGATGGTGCTGCTGGCGCGCGGCTCGTTCAGCCGCGCCGAGGCCAGCATCCTCGACCGGCATGGATTTCTCCACGAGCTTGAGCGCTGCGCCGCGGCCGCCCGCTGGCGCGACAAGCAGCTCGCCCTGTGTGTATTCGAGGTGGACGGGATGACGCTTGGCCCGGGCATCGACGAGACGCGGCTGGTCGAGAGCGTGGGCACAGCCGCCCGCAGCTCGGTGCGCTCAGCCGATCTGGTCGGGCACCTGGGGGCGGGAAGGTTTGCCCTGCTGTTTCCCCGGGCGGGTACGTTCGAGGCGCGAGCCGCCTTCCGGCGCGTGCGAGACGCGCTGATCGCACTCCAGTACGAGGGCGAGGGCCTCGTCTGCGGTCAGGCCGGCTATGCCGAGCTTGGCGAGGATGGATCGGGCGATCTGCTGCACGATGCGCTGGCGCGGCTGCAGGCGGCCCGTATGCGGCACGCCTACACCGGCCCGCTCGGGGGCGGCGACCCCACCCAGCCGCTCGCCGGCTAGGGAGTTCCGCGGCGTGGGGCGCCGGGCCCCAAACGCCGCGATCATTTCAACTTGTCATAACCAGCATTATCGTGCGTGGACGGACGAGGATCAGCGAACAGCCGTCGCGGTATCGGGGCCTGGGCCCGATCTGCGTGCCTTCCACGGCAGCTGGCGCAGCATCAGCGTGATGCAGATACCGCCCACGAGGACGTTGGTGAGGGTGATCGCGAACTGCATGCCGACGCTGAACGACAGCACCGCCGACCGCGCGGCCACGCCGCCGAACATGTAGACCAGCAGCGCCTGTTGCGGGCCGATGCCCCCCGGCGTCAGCGGCAGCAGCGTGGCCACGCTGCCCGCGGACAGCGCCAGCGCGGCATCTGACAGCCCGGCCGGGATTCCGAACGCGTCCAGGAAGAAGTACATCGCCAGGCCGCGGCAGATCCAGCCCAGGCCCTGGAGCAGTACGACCTCGCGCAGGTAGCGGCGCGGAGTGGTCAGGATTGCCAAGCCGTCCTTGACGCCGTCCCAGAATCGCGCCACACGCCGCTCGATCCACGTGAACCCGACCGCCAGGGCGATCAGCAGCACCGCCAGCGCGACCGCCAGCGTGTGCGTATGGCCGGCGAAGAACGACCATTCGAACGCTGCCAGGTGGCCGGTCAGGTCAGGCGCGCCGGGGATCGCTCCGGCGCTGAACGCCCAGATCAGCAGCGCCGATCCCACCACGGCGTCAAACAGCGTCTCGGTCACCAGACTGGTCGTGATCGTCGTGTAGGGCGTGTCCGGCACCGTGCGGTGCACCAGGTATGCCTTCAGGACGTCGCCGCCGCGCGCCGGCACGACGCTGTTGACGCCCACGCCCGAGAAGTAGGCGCCGGCCACCGTCCGCCAGCGGATGCGGTGCTTTGGGTGCGCGGCGGCCAGGATGTTGCGCCACGCGGTCGCCCGCAGGAACAGGTTGGCGAGGTGGAACATGAGCGCGATCAGCAGCGCCTCGAAGCCGACCTCGGTCAGCCGGTCGGCGAACGCCGAGGTCGCATCCCAGAATGCGTGAACCGAGTTCACGACACGAAGTGTGCCACCGCCGGCGCCGGCGGGCGCGTGTCAGTCGCCGCTGGTGACGACGGGCACGGGGATCGCGATCGGCTCCGGCTCGAGGTGCGCCGACAGCCGGATCCGCCACGGCAGCGTGCGCAGCATGAGACCGACGCAGATGCCGCCCACCACCACGTTCACGGTCGTCATCACGAGCTGCGTGCCGACGCTGAACGAGAGCACCGTGGCCGGCGTTGCGACGCCTGCCAGCAGCACCATCAAGAGCGCCTGCTGCGTGCCGAGTCCGCCCGGAGTCAGCGGCATCACCGAGGTGATGCTGCCCGCGACCAGCGCCAGCGCGGCCTGGTTGAAGCCGCCCGGGACGTGGAAGGCGTGCAGGAAGCAGTACATCGAGGCCACGCGGAAGATCCATCCCAGCGTCTGTGGCAGCGCCACCAGCCGCAGGTAGTCGCGCGGCGACTCGAGGATCGCCACTCCCTGCCGCTGCCGGTGTGCGAGCCGCGCGGCCGGGCCGCGCGCGCGGCCGGCTGCGATGATGAGTGCGCCGACCAGCGTCGCGACGATCAGCACCACCACGCCCGGCCCTCCCGGCGGGCGCAGATGCAGCAGCCGGGTCGGCACCGCATCCGTCGACAACGCCCACACCAACAGCGATCCGCCCACCAGCCCGTCCAGCAGCGTCTCGACCAGCAGGCCTGACGCGACCACGGCGCAGGTCACGCCGGGCACCGTGCGCCGCGCGAGCACCACCTTGACCACGTCGCCGCCGCGGGCCGGCAGCAGGCCGTTCATGCCGGCGCCGGCCATGTAGGCGCCGGCGACGCCACGCCAGCGCACGCGCTGCCCCGGCACCGCCGCTCTCAGGATTGCGCGCCAGGCCGTGGCACGCAGCGCCAGGTTGGTCAGGTGAAAGATCACGGCCAGGCACAGCAGGCCGAGGCTGACCTGGGACAGGTGGCTGGCGAGCGACCCGATGACGGACGAGATCGTGCTCACTCGTGACCGGGCAGAAAGTCCTTCAGGGTCGGGTTTCGGGTCTCGAGCTCGCGCAGTGCGCGCGTCTCGATCTGGCGCACCCGCTCCCGGGTGACGCCGATCTCCGTCCCGACCTGCTCCAGCGTGGCCGGCTCGCGGTCGCCCAGTCCAAATCGCGCCTCCAGCACGTGCCGGGTGCGCTCGTTGAGGCCTTCCAGCGCCTCGAGCAGCTCCTTGGTGCGCTCGTTGCCCGCGACGTGATCGTCGGG
>JAWVEC010000109.1:0-4011 GCA_033856975.1 Gaiellales bacterium | reverse complement strand
AACCCAGGCCAAGGCCGACCAGCACGTCACCGGCCCGCTGCGAGGCGGCAATCTCCGCCATCCGTGCCATCAGATCCGCCATTCAGGCCGCCTCCTCGTCCCACAGGCCGAGGCGGCCGAGCAGCTCGCTGACGCCGTTCTGATCGGGCACGAACAGGAAGCCGAACTCGCACTCCGCGCCCTCGACCATCATCGATGAGTCGAGCAGCAGCGCCAGGTCGCCGGACGTGGCCGAGGTCGCCAGCACGGTCGACACGATCGCGCCCAGCATGTCGCGTGCCGCCAACGGCGGAGCCGGCTCCAGCGCGACTCCGCACATCGATCCCATCGCGTTGATGTAGGCGGAACCGAGGATGTTGCCGATCTCCTGCAGCGCGGACAGCTCCATCTCGGGGTCGCCGAAGACGCCCAGGAATCCGCAAAGCGTGGCCGCGTGCTCGGGCTCGAAAATGAGCAGCACCGTCGCGCCGATGTCACCGAACACCGGGATGGCGACCGCGGTCACCTCGGCGCTCACGTCGCCGACCGCGTCCACCGCGTCGGCCAGGGGCAGCGCCGCGGCCGAAGGGACGTTCAGGTCGACCGGACGCCCCAGCATCGCGGCCAGCGCGGTGGCGGCGTTGCCGGAGCCGATGTTGGCCATCTCGCGAAGCGCGTCGAGCTGTAGTTCGGTGAGATCCATGAGAAGCCCCCTCCTAGGCGGCGTTGGCAAGAGTCGTGGGATGGGGGTGTCCGAGCCGGCGCCCACCGGTCTCTGCAAGCTGATCGCAGTCGACGATCAGGGCGATCGAGCCGTCGGCCAGCACGGCGCCTCCCGACAGCGCGAGGCCGTCTCCCACCCCGGCCGGCAGCGGCCGCGTGACCAGCTCCCGCTGGCCGACGAGGTCGTCGACGACCAGCGCCAGGCGACGGTCGTTGCCACGGGCGATCACGACGTAGGCGCCGGCGTCGCTCCCCGGATAGCCCAGTGCCTGGGACAGCTCGAGCAGCGGCAGCACGCCATCCGACAGCACCAGCATGGGGTTGCCGGTCACCAATCGCACCACCTGCTGGCTGAGGTTGAGCGTCCGCTCGACCCGATCCAGCGGGATCGCCAGCGGCGTGCCGCCGGCCTCCACCAGCAGCGCGGGCATGATCGCGAGCGTCAGCGGCAGCCGGATCTGGACGCATGTGCCCTGGCCGAGCTCCGACGTCATCACCAGTGCGCCGCCCAGCTCGCGGATCGCGGTTCGCACCGCGTCCATGCCGACCCCCCGGCCGGAGATGTCGCTGGTCTGCTCGGCGGTCGAGAAGCCGGGTGAGAACAGCAGCTCGACCGCTCTCACCATGTCCACCGAGCCGGCCTGGTCGGCCGGGATCAGACCTCGCTCGACAGCCTTGCCGGCGACGCGGGCGGGATCGATGCCGCGACCGTCGTCTCGCACGGTGATGACCACGTTTCCGCCCGCGTGGCGGGCGGCGATCTCGAGCGTGCCGGTCTCGGGCTTGCCGGCGGCGCGGCGCTCCTCGGGCGGCTCCAGCGCGTGGTCGAGCGAGTTTCGCACGAGGTGGACGAGCGGATCGCCGAGCGTGTCGACGACGGTGCGATCGAGCTCGGTCTCGCGGCCCGTCAGCACCAGCTCGACCTGCTTGCCGAGCTTGCCCGAGAGGTCGCGCACCAGGCGCGGGAAGCGTAGGAAGACGACCTCCACCGGGATCATCCGCACCTGCATCACCAACGTCTGCAGAGCTTGCGAGCTGCGCGTGAGATCGGCCACCGCTTGGGACAGCCCCGCCACGTCTGCCTGCGACGCCAGGCTCTCGACGGCGGTGCGGTCGACCACCAGCTCGCCCATCAGGTGCATCAGCTGGTCGAGCCGTTCGGCGTCGACCCGCACGGTTGCCGACGTGTTCTTCGACTCGATGCGAGCCGCCTCGGCCGGCGCCCGGCCGGCGCCCGGCTGCGTGCTGGGCGCGGGGCCTGCGGCCTGCTCGGGCTCGAACTCGCGCACGTCCGCGGACGCCACGTCGGCCACCAGGGACACCGCTTGGTGGAGCGTCCCCAGCTCGTGCTCGCTCGCCACCCAGGCATCGATCCGGCGGCCGTCGAACGATTCGACCTGCTCGTACTCGGGCTGCGAGTGCACCAGCCGGCCATGGTCACCTACCGCGGCCAACACCATGTACGCCCTCACCGAGGGCATCAACACGGCGGCGTCGAGCTGCACGCACACGTGCAGGACGCGGCCGGTGGCGTGTGCGTCGAGCACCGGCTGCGGCACGACGAGGGCGGCCCCGTCAGGCTCAGTGGGCTTGGTCTCGGCCACCGGCTCGGCCTCGATCAGCCCCGCCAGGCGGGCGATCAGCGCGTCCGGCTCGAGCTGCTCCGAGCCCGCCGCCGCGATCGACTCGATCGCGGCGCTGAGCACGTCGAGACACTCGAACAGCACATCGGTGGTGCTGCGCGGGACGCCGTCGGGGCGCTCTCTCAGCACCTCGAACACGTCCTCCATCTTGTGCGTCAGCGCGGCCACCTGGCCAAAGCCCATGGTCGCGCTCATCCCCTTCAGGGAGTGCGCCGAGCGAAAGATCTCATCCAGCGTGTCACGGTCGTCGGGACGCTCCTCGATCCGGATCACGGCCAGGTTGAGCTTTTCCAGATGCTCGCGGCTCTCGGCCAGGAACATGCTCAGGTACTCGGAGGTGTCCATCATGTTCTCCGGTAGATGAAGGGATGGGCGGTCTCGAGCCCGAGTGAGCCGGGCGAGATGATCCGTTCGCTGGAGCCGATCATCAGGTAGCCGCCGGGACGCAGCGAGCTGACGAGCCGCGCGTGCAGCTCGTCGCGCACCGGCTCGTTGAAGTAGATGACGACGTTGCGGCACAGCACGAGGTCGTAGTGGTCGGTCGGGAAGCGGTCGCGCAGCAGGTCTCCAGTCTCGAACTTGGTCAGCAGCCGCAGCTCCGGCTTCGCCTGCTGGCGGCCGTCCGGCAGCGGATCGAACCAGCGCCGCAGCTCGTCCGGCGGGACGCTGCGCGCGTCCTCGGCCGAGAAGCAGCCCTCGCGGGCGCGGGCGATGATGCGGGAGTCGATGTCGGTGCCGCGCACCTCGATGGCGGCACGCGGCGCGACCGACTTGCACAGGGCCGCGATCGTGAACGCCTCCGCGCCGTACGAGCAGCCGGCGCTCCAGCAGCGCAGCCGCTGGTTCGCAGCCAGCTCGGGCAGGACGTCGCCGGCCAGCCGGGCGAACTGCTCCGGGTTGCGCCACAGCTGCGAGACGTTGATCGTGACCCGGTCGAGGAACTGCTCGAGCTGCCTCCCGTCCGCCGACAGGATCGCCAGGTAGCCGGGCAGCGAGGCGCTGCCGCGGCGATCGGCGAACGACCGGATGCGGCGCTCCATCTGCGGGCGCTTGTACTGGGCGAGATCGATGCCGGCCAGCCGCCGGACGCCGTCGCAGAAGGCGATGTAGTCGTCGCTGTGCCCCGGCTGCGCGCTCATCCCGCCTCCCTCACGATGGCCGCGGCCAGCTCGTGCAGCGGCAGCTCGCGGTCGGCCAGGCTGGCCTCGGACACGGCCCGCGGCATGCCGTAGACCGTGCAGGTCGACTCGGCCTCGACGATGATGCGGCCGCCCTGGGCGCGTACGTCGCGGGCGCCCTCCAGTCCATCCCGTCCCATGCCGGTCAGCACGACCAGCAGCGTCCGCGCGCCGAAAAGGCGCGCCGCGTCGGCGATGGTGAGGTCGGCGCGCGGCCGTAGGCCGCCGATCTGGGGTGCATCCGACAGGGCGACCGAGCCGTCGCGACGGAGCCGCAGGTGCCGTCCGCCCGGGGCGAGCAGCGCCGTGCCGGGATCGAGCCGTTCGCCACCCCTGGCCTCGACCACGTGCAGGTTCGATGTCCGGTCGAGCCGTGCCGCCAGCGAGCCTGTGAATCCGGCCGGCATGTGCTGCACGATCACGCACCCAGCGCCCAGCGGCGCGGGCAGCATCGGCAGCAGGTCGGCGAGCGCCTTTGGGCCGCCCGT
>JAWVEC010000108.1:0-5549 GCA_033856975.1 Gaiellales bacterium | reverse complement strand
GAGCGGCTGCGCGAGGTGATCTCGCAGCTGGGCGGCGTCGCGCTGCCGGTGGCATCCTGGGAGCAGGACCTGCTGCCGCTGCGGGTGCCGGGCTACCGGCCGTCGCTGCTCGATGCCGCCTGTGCGTCGGGCGAGGTGGTGTGGATCGGAGCCGGCGAGGGCCGGGTGGCGATCCACCTACGCGACGACGTGCCGCTGCTGCAGCCGGCCGTCGATCGCGAGCGCGAGCCGCTCGACGACGTGGCGGCGCGAGTGGTGGAGTCGCTCGAGCAGAGCGGCGCGCTGTTCTTCCGCCAGCTGGTCGACCGGGTGGAAGAGCCCGACCGCGTCGTGCTGGCAGAGCTGTGGAAGCTGGTCTGGGCCGGCCTGCTGACCAACGACGCCTGGCACCCGCTCAGGTCGGGCGGGCGGATCGCGCTTCGGCCGGTGCCGCCGCCCTCGCTGCGGCGGCGCGCACGGCCGACCTCGACGCTGCCCGCGGCGCTCGGCCGCTGGTCGCTGGTGGAGCCGCTGCTGGAGCCGGCGCCGCCGGTGCGCGATCGCGTCCGCGCCCTGGCCGAGGCGCTGCTCGACCGCCATGGCGTGCTGACGCGCGCGGCGGTGATGGCCGAGGGCGTGGCCGGAGGCTTCTCGTCGGTCTACGGCGAGCTGCGGCTGATGGAGGAGGCCGGCCTCTGCCAGCGCGGCTACTTCGTGGAGGGACTCGGCGGTGCCCAGTTCGCGCTGCCGGTGGCGGTCGAGCGGCTGCGGGACGTGCGCGAGGCCGGGCGCGGCAACGGCGTCACGGCGGTGCTGTCGGCGGTCGATCCGGCCAACCCCTACGGCGCAGCCGTCGCCTGGCCGGACGCGCCCCGCAAGCTGGCGCGGGCGGCCGGCGCCTGGGTGGTGCTGGTCGAAGGCCGGCTGGCGCTGTACGTCGAACGCTCGGGCCGCGGGCTGGTGCAGGTCGACGCCGAGCTGCTCGAGCCGGCGATCGAGGTGCTGGCCTCGCTGGTGCGAGACGGACGCGTCAAGCGGCTCGCGATCGAGCGCATCGACGGAGAGCCCGTGGCCGGCACCGAGGCGGAGCGGCTGCTGGTGGCGCACGGCTTTCTGCAGGCGCCGCGGCGCGTGGTGCTGCGTGCCTGAGGGGCACACGCTCGAGCTGGCGTCGCGGCGGCTGCGGCCGCTGGTGGGCGCCGCGGTGCGCGAGGGTCCGCTGGGCGGCGCGACCGTGATCGCGGTCGAGGCGCGCGGCAAGCACCTGCTGGTGCACGCCGATGACGGCCGCTCGCTGCACGCGCACCTGGGCATGCACGGCGGCGTCCGGCTGGTCGCGCCCGGCCACGGTCGCGGCCGCCACGTGCTGCGCACCGAGGCCGGCGACGCGGTCATCCGCGGCACACTGGTGCGGGTGGTGCCGACCGCCCGGCTGCGCCTCGCGCTGGGCCCGGATGCGTTGCACGAGCCCGATCAGCGCGAGTTCCTGCGGCGGGTGCGCCTGGTCGACCGCGCGATCGGCGAGGCGGTGATGGATCAGCGCGTGATTGCCGGCATCGGCAACATCGTCAAGAGCGAGGCGCTGTGGGAGTGCCGGATCGATCCCTTCGCCTCCGTTGCCGATCTGGACGACGAGCGGCTGGCGGAGCTGGCACTGGTCGCCGCGCGGATCCTGGGCGAGGGCGTCGCCGCGGGCGGGCGCCTGCCCGGTCGCGTCTACCGGCGGGCGGGACGGCCCTGCCCGCGCTGCCGGACTCCGATCCGCAGCTCACCGCAGGGCGAGCAGCGGCGCACCAGCTACTGGTGCCCGGCATGCTGCGAGTGAGGCGCGGTGCGCCCCACGCCCTGCTGGCCGATCGCGCCCGCGGGGTGATGCTGGGGCTGGCGGCCGGCGATGCCCTGGGCGCCGCGCTGGAGTGGGATCACCCCGACCAGATCGTCGCCCGCTACGGCGGCCCCCTGCGGGACATGGTCGCGTCCAAGCTGTGGCGGCTGGGTGAGTGGACGGATGACACCGCGATGGCGACGGCGCTGGCCGAGAGCCTGGCGGAGCGCTCGGCCTACGATGAGAACGACGTGCTGGCGCGCTACCTTGTGTGGTCGCGGTCAGCGCCGAAGGACATCGGCGCCACCGTCAGCCACTCGCTGGCACGCGCCAGCAGCCCCGAGGACGCTCGCCGCGCGGCGGCCGACTGGCACGAGCTGTCCGGCGGGCACAGCGCCGGCAACGGCTCCCTGATGCGGACGGCGCCGATCGGCATCCGCTTCCGCGACGATCCCGGCGCGATCGAGCGCATCTCGCGCGCCGAGTCGTCGCTGACCCACCACGACCCGATGGCCGGCGACGCCTGCACCTTCTTCAACCTGACGATCGCGGCGCTGCTGAACGGCCGCACGCCGCCCACGTCGAGCTCGGTGGTGGGACAGCTTGCCGCAGGTGCGCCGGCGCTGACGGCCGAGCAGCTGCTGGAGCCCGTGCAGCGCCAGATCGGCTTCGTTCTGACCGCCCTGCAGGTGGCCTACTGGGCGGCCTTCTCCGCCGACAGCTTCGAGCAGGCGGTCGTGATGGCTGCCAATCTGGGCGGTGATGCCGACACCAATGCCGCGATCACGGGCGCGCTTGCGGGCGCGCGGTTCGGCGCGGGGGAGATACCGCAGCGCTGGCTGGAGCCGTTGCTGGCGCGCGATCACATCGCCGGGCTCGCGACCAGGCTGCTGAGAGAGTGATCCGCCCGGGCCGGGTATCCTCATCCGACCGTCCCGTCCGGAAGGAACTGCCGCCATGCCGCACGCCCCAGATCGAAACCTCGCCCTCGAGCTGGTGCGCGTGACCGAGGCGGCCGCCCTGGCCGCATCGCGCTGGGTGGGTGCCGGCGACAAGATCGGCGCCGACCAGGCGGCCGTCGATGCCATGCGGCACATGCTCTCCACCGTGGAGATGGAGGGCGTGGTCGTGATCGGCGAGGGCGAGAAGGACGAGGCGCCGATGCTGTTCAACGGTGAGCGGATCGGCACCGGACAGGGCGTGCGGGTGGATGTGGCGGTCGACCCGCTGGAGGGCACCGACCTGTGCGCTCGCGGCCAGCCGAACGCGCTGGCAGTGGTGGCGGCCTCCGACGAGGGCACCATGTTCGATCCCGGCCCCGTCGTCTACATGGAGAAGCTGGCCTGCGGCCCCGAGATCGACGACGAGCTCGACCTGAACGCCCCGATCGAAGAGACGCTCGAGATGATCGCCCGCGGCAAGCGGGTGCGGCCGCGCGACCTGATGGTTGTGATCCTCGACCGGCCCCGCCACGACACGATGGTGAAACGGATTCGCGCCGTCGGCACCCGCATCCGCTTCATCCCGCACGGCGACGTCTCCGGCGCGCTGATGGCGTCCAGTCCCGACACCGGCATCGATCTGTTGTGGGGCATCGGCGGCACGCCCGAGGGGGTGCTCTCGGCGGCCGCCTTCAAGTGCCTGGGCGGACAGTTCGTCGGCAAGCTGTGGCCACGCGACGATGACGAGCGGGCGGCCGCGCTGGCGGCCGGATACGACCTCGACCGCGTGCTGTCGCTGGACGATCTCGTCAAGGGAGACAACACGTTCTTCGCCGCCACCGGCGTCACCGACGGCGACCTGCTGAGGGGGGTGCGCTATCAGCGTGGCGGCGCCCGCACGCACTCGCTGGTGATGCGCTCCAAGTCGGGCACCGTGCGCACGCTGCAGGCCACACACAGCATGGACAAGCTGGTGGAGCTGGCCGGCGACCGCTACTCGTAACGGGCGCCGGCCGCGGCGGCGAGATCGACCGTGGCGGCGTCGATCAGGGTGATCAGCTGATCCGTGGCGACCTCGACGATCGCGCCCCGGCCGCCCGCGTTGAGGCAGATCCGGTCGTGGCCGAGCGCCGATGTGTCCAGGAACACCCGCAGCCGGCGCTTCGAGCCCAGCGGGCTGATGCCCCCGATCTGGTAGCCGGTCGCCCGCTCGGCGTCCGTCGGCGCGGCCATCCGCGCCTGCTTCGCAGCCGCGGCGGCGGCCAGCTTCTTGAGCGAGAGCTCGCTCGTGGCGGGCAGCAGCGCGAACACCAGCTCGTCGCCGGCGCGGGCCACCAGGCTCTTGAACATTCGCTCGGGAGGAACGTCCAGCGCGTCGGCCGCGCGTTCGGCGGCCGCCCCGCCGCCGGCGTATGCGTAGGCCATCAGCCGGTGCTCGATGCCGGCCTTGCGCAGCTCGGTTGTGCCTCTCGTCTCCGCCATCGGTAGAATCTCCCCGTCAGCCCCTCGAAGGAGCGCACACGTGCGAGAGTACACGCCTGAGTACGAGACGTTTCGCGACGACGCGATGGCGGTGCTGAGCGGCGCCGCGGTGACGATCGCTGTGGCCGGGTTCTGGGCGAAGCCGGTGTTCATGGGTCCGATCGCGTTGCTGGTTGCCCTGTTTGCCTACCTGCTCACGCCGAAGTCGAAGGGCGGCACGCTGGTTGCCGTGATCGTGATCACGCTGCTGGCCCTGGTCGGCCGCTGGCTGTCCGGCTACGCGGTCGCCTAACTGTCGGGCGGCTCGATCTCGAGACCGTTGGCAACCGCCTGAGCGCCTGAGCGGCTGTACACCAGGTCGACGCTGTGCTCGGTCTTGTAGCGGCCCCAGAACATCAGCCGCGCATACGTCTTGAGCGTCATTCGGTGCGGAGGCACCAGCTGCGCGGCGAACACGAGTGTCCCGCCGCGCACCTCGAAGTCGACTCCCTCCTGTTTGGGGACGCCGTTCACGAACACCTGGAAGGGGCGCTCGGCGTCGGGCGGGAGTGTGACGTGCGATCCGTTCACGAGCAGGGTGTCGGGGACTTCAGCGCTGAGCGCTTCCAGGGTATCTTGATACGGTTCAGGCATGGAGGCAACACCCGACCCGTTCTCTGCCCGAGACAGCCTGCCGACCGGCGAGACGCTGTATCGCATCGATCGTTTGGTCGACCCGATGCGGCTGCCGTACACGGTGTGCGTGCTGCTCGAGAACCTCCTGCGGCGGGCCGGATCCGATCACGTCAGCGAGGACGATGTGCGCGCTCTGGCCGAGTGGCCGAACGGCGCCCCCGGGGCGAACCTGGCGCACATGCCGGCGCGGGTGATCATGCAGGATCTGACCGGCGTGCCGGCCGTGGTCGACCTGGCGGCGATGCGCTCGGCGGTGGCGCGGGCGGGCGGCGCCGCGGCGGCGGTCGACCCACTGGTGCCGGTCGACCTGGTGATCGACCACTCGGTGCAGGTTGATGCGTTCGGCTCCGACGGCGCCTACCAGCGCAACATCGATCGCGAGTTCGAGCGAAACGGCGAGCGGTATGCGCTGCTTCGCTGGGCGCAGGGGGCATTCAAGAACTTCCGCGTCGTGCCGCCCGGCATGGGCATCGTGCATCAGGTGAACCTCGAGTACCTGGGGCGCGTGGTGCAGGTGCGCGACGGCGTGGCGATGCCCGACACGCTGGTCGGCACCGACTCGCACACCACCATGATCAACGCGCTGGGCGTGCTGGGCTGGGGCGTGGGCGGCATCGAGGCCGAGGCGGTGATGCTCGGCCAGCCGC
>JAWVEC010000107.1:0-3668 GCA_033856975.1 Gaiellales bacterium | reverse complement strand
CTACGCCGACATGATCGCGACCAGTCCCGCGGTCGGGTTCCTCTCCCACCCGGACGTCTCCGCCCACGCCCTTCACGGGCTGCTGGACGGCGGCGTGTAGAGCACTTCGCGGGCTTCCAGGAAGGTGACGACGGCGAGCACACGGCGATGGTCGTCGCCTGTCTCGGGCAGTCGCAGCTTGGCCAGGATGCTGTGCACGTGCTTCTCGACGGTACCCTCGGTAACCCACAGCTGACGGGCGATGCCGGCGTTCGAGCGGCCCTCGGCCATCAGCGCCAGCACCTCGCGCTCACGTGGAGTCAGTGCGTCCAGCGGGTCGTCGACCCGCCGGGCGGCCACCAGCTCCTGGACGATCGCGGGATCGACGACGGAGCCGCCCCGAGACACGTGCCCGAGCGTGCCGATGAACTCCTCCACGTCCGTCACCCGGCTCTTCAGCAGGTAGGCGCTGCGCTGCCCTGTCGCGACCAGCTCCATCGCATGTTCCACCTCGACGTATGCAGACAGGACGACGATGCCGATCTCGGGGAACTCCGCTCGGATCGTGAGCGCAGTTTGGAGGCCCTCGGTCGAGTGCGTCGGCGGCATCCGGATGTCGACGAGCACGAGCTCGGGCCGCTGTTCGCGAACCAGCGAAAGCAGCTCCGTCCCGTCGCCGGCCTGGCCCACCACGGCGAAGTTCGCGCGTTCGAGCAGGCTTGCGATCCCTTCTCGCAGCAGCACATCGTCGTCGGCCACGACCACACGTGTGCCGCCGCCCGTGGGAAGGTCTGGCTCGGACGTAGCCCCCAAAGTGCCCATGCGAGAAGTATCCGTCAAACCCGACGTCTGCGCACGATCGTTCGGGCCAACAGGGGCGACAGATGCAGGGTAGCCATGATGACGCGCGCCGGGCCGGTCGGCGATACTGATCGGTGTTATGGCGACGATGCCGGATGTGGGCGAGGGTCTTTCGGAGCCGGTGCGCGGCGATGATGACGCGCCCATTCTGGGCCCGCGCAACGTCGCCGTGGAGCGCGCGAATCCCGATCTGCTGGTACTGCCCCGCGCCGGCGCCGGCGCCGTCCCGAACCTCAAGTTCCCCCTCGCGGCGGGACGCCATCGCCTGCTCCCGGGCGGGTGGGTGAGAGAGGTGACGTCCCGCGAACTGCCGATCGCGACCGAGCTGGCCGGGGTGAACATGCGCCTGAAGGCGGGGGGGATGTGCGAGATGCACTGGCACGGGGAGGCGGAGTGGTCGTACATGATCTCCGGCCGCGCCCGGATCACGGCGCTGGACGCTGACGGGGCGAGCTTCGTGGACGACGTCGGCGAGGGCGATCTCTGGTACTTCCCCGCCGGCATCCCGCACTCGATCCGGGGCCTGGAAGGCGGCTGCGAGTTCCTGCTCGTGTTCGACGAGGGCTCGTTCTCGGAGAACGAGGCGTCGTTGTCGGCACACGCCGTGCCATCGATGGCCGGCGCGGTACCGCAGCGGTTCAGCTATCGCCGGCTCGACCAGCAGCCGATCCGGGCCGCCGGAGCCACGGTGCGGATCGCGGACTCCTCGAACTTCAAGCTGTCGACCACCATCGCGGCGGCACTGGTGGAAGTCGAACCCGGCGCGATGCGCGAGACGCATTGGCATCCCAACGGCGGTGAGTGGCAGTACTACCTGGGCGGCCAGGGGCGCCTGACCGTGTTCGCAGCCGCCGGTAAAGCGCGCACATTCGACTTCTCCGCGGGGGATGTGGGCTACGTGCCGTTCGCCATGGGGCACCACATCGAGAACACCGGCGCCGGCAGCCTGCGCCTGCTGGAGATGTTCCGCAGCGACCGTTTCGTCGACGTGTCGCTGAACCAGTGGATGGCTAACAGGGCCCGCTTGTCGCGGGACAGGCCGGTCACCGCGCGGTGGCGGCGTCGCCGGCAGGCGTAAAGTGCGGCCGTCAGGTGGGCGAGTCCAGCAGCTCGTTCAGCTCGAGCGGGCCGGGGCACCACGACGATGTCAGCTCGTCCTGGTTCCAGCCGTGGCCGCGGGCGCCGGAGCGGTACGCACTCTCGAGAAACGCGAGTAGGCTGGCGCGTGGATCCGGGGCGGTGCGGACGCTGTCGTACGGGAGCAGTGCGATCGATCCCCGGCCCTGCGGTGCCCAGTGGGCCTGCTCCGGCCGCAGCGGCTGCTGCCGCAGGTCGGCCGGCTCGGGAGCGGCGTAGGCGTAGTAGCTCGGCTCGCGCACGTTCGCATCTCCGGCCCAGAAGCCAAACGAGACGACCTCGTGCGAGTACGCCTCGCGCGTGACTCGGTCGGCGTCCGGCAGAGCAGGCGCTCGGCCGCCGCCGAAGCGGGTCAGCGCCAGGTCGAGTGAGTGCCAGAAGAGGTGGACGGGGCTGCTCTTGCCGCAGTACCAGCCTGCGAACTCCTCGAACACCCCGTCTGTCCAGTCGAGGATCCGCCAGAACCGCTCGACCGCGTGGTGGTCGTAGGAGGCGTGTTCGCGGTCGTTCGGAAACGGCGTCGTCGTCGGCACGCCATACGGCAGCTCGCGAATCGGCACGTCGATCCCGAGCCGGCTGAGCATCGCGTGCAGCGCCCCGTCGAAGTCGGAAACCGACAGCCCGTCCACCAGCGCGAACGACTCGATCGCGCCTCGGTTGGTCTTCACGACCAGGGCGTGATCGACGAAGTCGAAATCGATCTGGAAGGTCGTGCCGTCCCTCCCATGCATGCGGCGCGTCGTCAGCCCGCGCACGTCGATGTACAGCGGAGCGTGCCACCAGTGGTTGCGAGGAGCCGTCGAGGCCAGCCGCACCTTGCCGACGATCTGCGCCCAGAGGTGCAGCGTGTCCCTGGTCGCCTCCCAGCCCTCGAGCGGGAGCGGCTTGAGCTGCCCGGTGCCGGTCATCTGGCTCATCGTCCGGGGCCGATCTTACCGCAGCCGATGCCTGCCCAATCCGTGGACTGCCGAAGCTGGCGGTTGCCTGGCGACGCCACGGGTGGTTGGGCATACCACAGTTTGGTCGCGTCAGGCACCCTTTCTGGCGGGGCGCGGCCGGGCCTCGACCGCTATACGTTCGCCCAGTCATCGACCCCCGATGGCGGCTCCGCTTCCGAGAGCGAGGTAGCCCGATGGATACAGACCCAATCCAGAGCTCGACACTTCACGTCGTCCCGGACGCGACCGGCGGCGACGACTCTGCGCATGACGCCGCCGATCAGATCACCGAGGCGTTTCGGGCAGGCTGGCTGGCGGGCGGTCTTCAAGACCGGCTCGCCGCCTGAGCCAGCGGGTGAGAGCGACGGTGGTCGCGGTTCCGCAGCTGCTGTAGCCGCCGCTCGACGGACCGGCACCGGTGGTCCTGTCAGGGGCTGAACTCGACATGGATGCCACGGGGGACAGCGGCAGTGAGCAGTCGGTCGCGGTCGGCGCCAAGCTCGCCGTCAGGACGCACGTCCAGGTGCGAGCGGCAGCGGTCGAGAAATAGGCAGCAGGCGAGCTGCTCGTGGGCGTTGCGGGGGCGATAGTAGATGCCGTCCGCGGTCGGAAACCACGCGTGAAGCCGAAGGCTCCACCGCTGGCTGGCCGGGTAGTCGATCGTCGTCCAGATCCGGGCGTCCAGCCCCAACCGGGCAAGCATGACCGAGTCGTGAAAGGGCACGAGGCGCAGGTCGCGCAGGGACGACACGA
>JAWVEC010000106.1:0-7430 GCA_033856975.1 Gaiellales bacterium | reverse complement strand
TGAGGACGGTCAGCACGCCGGCGATCATCATCGAGACGACCTGTGTCCAGATCACGGTCAGGCGCGCGTCCAGCCGGTCGACGATCACGCCCGAGAACAGCCCGAACACTGTGAAGGGGAGGAACTGGCACAGCGCCAGCAGCCCGACCGCGACCGGCGAGTGAGTCAGCTCGAGCATCAGCCAGGCGGTGGCGATGTTCTGCATCCAGGTGCCGCTGACCGAGATCACCTGGCCGGTGAAGAAGAGGCGGTAGTTGCGGTGCCGGCGCAGGCTGGCGAACGTGCGGCGGTTGGCGCGCAGCAGGGCTGCGGTCATACGGGTTCGTCCTCGAGCAGCACCATCAGGGGCACGATCACCCGGTCGACCGCATCCAGCTGATCGGGGGAGAGCTGCCTCAGCCGCGCCGCCAGCCAGGCGGTGCGTCGCGAGCGGGCTGATCGCAGCACGCGGGTACCGGCCTCGGTCAGCTCGAGCCCCACCCGGCGGCGGTCGCTGCCGGCGCGGGTTCGCCCCAGCAGACCGGCGACCTCGAGCCGCGTCAGCGCGGTCGACATGCTGGCCGCCGAGACGCCCTCACGCTTTGCCAGCTCGCGGACGCCGATACCGGGGTTCGAGCGCACCGCGTGGAGCAGCGCCGCCTGGCCGCCGGTGATGCCCAGCGGCGCCAGCTCGCGGCGCATGTGACGGCTCAGCTGCAGCAGCACAGGCCTCAGCCGATTTGCCACGGCCACCGGATCAGAAACAGTTAGCATAGCTAACAGTTTAGCAGGCTACGTATCTAAGACCAGCTGCTGGATCGCTGTCCGGATGCGGGATGTCAGCCGTCGGAGCCGGTCTCGGCCTCGGCGGCGGCCACCATCCCCTCCAGCTCCTCGAACGCCGATCGCCAGACGTCGGCGCCGGCCAGGTCGATGCCGAGCGCACCCAGCAGCTCTGCGGGCGAGCCGGAGCCGCCGGCGGCCAGGAACTCCATGTAGCCCGGCACGAACAGCTCGCCCTCGGCCCGCCAGCGCGCGTACAGCGCCAGCGCCACCAGCTTCGCGAACACGTAGGCGTAGGTGTAGAAGCGGGTCGAGATGAAGTGGGGGATGTACGACCAGCCGAAGCGGTAGCCGTCCGGCAAAAGGACGCTGTCGCCGTAGTAGCGCAGGTTCTGCTCGATCCAGATCGCACCCAGCCGCTCCGGCGTCAGCGTCGATGCCTGCGCCCGCAGGGCGTATGCCTGCTGCTCGTAGCGCGCCAGCACCGTCTGCCTGTAGATGGTGGCAAATGCGCCCTCGGCGCGTGCGGCCAGCAGCACGCGCCGCGTCTCGGCGTCCTGCTCGTTGGCCAGCAGGTGGTCGTAGGCGACGAACTCGGCGAACGTCGAGGGCACCTCGGCCAGCGCCAGCCCGGTGTGGGCGGAGTGCGGCGTCTGCATCTCGTGCGAGAGCTGGAAGTGCATACCGTGGCCGAGCTCGTGTGCCATCGTCAGCACGTCGTTCATGTGGTCGGTGTAGTTGAGCATCACGTAAGGGCGTGCGTCCTGGGCAACCGGCGCGCAGAAGGCGCCGCCGCGCTTGCCCGCCCGCGGCTCGGCGTCCACCCGCCGCTCGGCGAAGAAGCCGTCGGCGATCTCGGCGATGCGGGGGGAGAACTCGGCGAACGCGGCGTCAACCAGCGCCCGGCCCTCGTCGTAGCCGACCGTCCGCGCCTCACCCACCGGCGCGTACTGATCGGCCAGCTCGAGCCGCTCGAGGCCGAGCAGCTTGGCCTTGGCCGTGAACCAGCGCTGCGCCACCGCATAGCGCGACTCGACCGCCTCCATCATCGTGTTCACGACGGTGCCGTCCAGCTCGTTCTGGAGGTGCGTCTGGGACATCGGATCGTCGCCGTAGCCGCGCAGCCGGTCGATCACCAGCCTGTCTCCGACCAGCGAGTCGTAGCAGTGCGCGAGCACCGGGAGCCGGGGTTCGAGCGCGGCGTAGAGCGTCTCCAGCGATCGCAGGCGCAGCTCGCGGCGAGGATCGTGGACGTAGGCCAGCAGCCGGTCGATGGTGTGTGGCTGGTCGCCCTCACCGGCGTCGAACGGCACCTCGATGGTCGACGTCGTCTGGGCGTAGAGCGCCTGCCAGGCCGAGACCGCGGCCGGGTCGCGCTCGCCCAGCGCCCGCTCCTCCGGCTCGGACAGGACGTGGTTTCTGTAGCGACGGCGGGCCAGCAGCTCGTGCCGATCGCGGGCGAGCTCCGGCGATGCCGCAAGCTCGGCCACCCGCTCGTCGTCGAGCTGCAGCCACTCGAGCTCGAAGAAGCGCAGCACGTTCGCCGCCTCCACCAGCGCCTGCTCGACGGCCGCCGCCAGATCGCGGTTCTCCTCGCTGGTCACGTCCACCGACTTCCGCAGCGCCGAGTAGGACGCGATCCGAGACAGCGCGTTCTCGATCTCGCCCAGCTGCTCGAGCGCCTCGGCCAGGTGGTCGGGCGAGATCTCCGGCAGCTTTCCCCGCCAGCGCAGCTCGAACGCCCGCGCCCGCTCCATGGCGGGGGCGATGGCGGCACGGGCGTCGTCGGTCGATTCGAACAGCGGTGACAGATCCCACCGGACGCCGGATGCCTGCACGAGTTCCATCTCGGGCAGCTTACCGGCGTGTAGCCCGGCCGGTCCGGCGGCACCGTAGAATCCCGTTGCCATGGAACGCTACGACCCACACGAGATCGAGGCCCGCTGGCAGGCGGTGTGGGCTGCCGAGCGGATCTTCGAGGTGCCCAACCCCCGTCCGGGAGAGGACACCTCGCGGCTGATGTACGTGCTCGAGATGCTGCCGTATCCCTCGGGCGAGCTGCACATGGGGCACGTCAAGAACTACACGATGGGCGATGTGGTGACGCTGTACCGGCGCCGGAACGGCTACCGCGTGATGCATCCGATGGGCTACGACGCGTTCGGCCTGCCGGCCGAGAACGCAGCCATCCGAAGCGGCAAGCATCCGGCCGTTTCCACGCGCGAGAACATCGACGCGATCCGGGTGCAGATGAAGCGGATGGGCTGGTCGATCGACTGGACGCGCGAGCTGTCCACCAGCGAGCCCGACTACTACCGCTGGACGCAGTGGATCTTCCTGCGCCTGTTCGATGCCGGGCTGGCCTACCGCAAGAACGCCGCGGTCAAGTGGTGCCCCAACGATCTCACGGTGCTGGCCAACGAGCAGGTGATCGACGGCCACTGCGAGCGGTGCGGGGCGCTGGTGGAGTCGAAGAACCTGGAGCAGTGGTTCTTCAAGATCACCGACTACGCCCAGCGGCTGCTGGACGATCTGGCCGGCGTGCGCTGGCCCGAGCGGGTGGTGACGATGCAGCGAAACTGGATCGGCCGCAGCGAGGGCGCGCAGGTCGTGTTCCGCGCGCAGCACGATCCGGCGATCGAGCTGCCGGTGTTCACGACCCGGCCGGACACGCTCTTCGGCGCCACCTTCTTCGTGATCGCGCCCGAGCACCCGCTGGCGCTCGAGCTGGCGCGGGGCACCGAGCACGAGGCCGAGGTGGCGGACTACGTTCGCCGCACGGGCGCGCTGTCGGCGGTGGAGCGGGCGGGGGAGAAGCAGAAGACCGGCGTCTTCACGGGCCGTCATGTCGTCAATCCTGTCAACGACGAGGGGATCCCGGTGTGGGTCGCGGACTACGTGCTGATGGAGTACGGCACCGGCGCGATCATGGCCGTGCCGGCCCACGACGAGCGCGACTTCGAGTTCGCCCGCACCTACGATCTGCCGGTGCGGCGGGTGGTGGTGCCGCGCGATGGCGAGGCCGGCGACGATGCCGCCTACACCGCGCACTCCGAGCACGAGGTGCTGGTCAACTCGGGTGCCTTCGATGGTCTCGCCGCCGACGAGGGCAAGCGGGCCGTGATCGAGTGGCTTCGGTCCGAGGGCCGCGGTGAGGGCCGCGTGGCCTTCCGGCTGCGCGACTGGCTGCTGTCGCGGCAGCGCTACTGGGGCTGCCCGATCCCGATCGTCCACTGCGACGGCTGCGGCGTCGTGCCGGTGCCCGACGACCAGTTGCCGGTGGTACTGCCCGAGGTCGAGGACTACGCGCCCCGCGGTCGCTCCCCGCTGGCCGCGGCCGAGGACTGGGTCAACGTCGCCTGTCCCCGCTGCGGCGGGCCGGGGCGGCGCGAGACGGACACCATGGACACGTTCGTCGACTCATCCTGGTACTTCCTGCGCTACGCCGATCCGCACAACGCGAACGCGCCCTTCGATCGCGCGATCGTCGACATGTGGCTGCCCGTCGATCAGTACATCGGCGGCATCGAGCACGCGATCCTGCACCTGATGTATGCGCGCTTCTTCACCAAGGCGCTGTACGACCTGGGCTACGTCGGGTTCACCGAGCCGTTCGCCGACCTCTTCACGCAGGGCATGATCCACTACAAGGGCGCGAAGATGTCCAAGTCGAAGGGCAACATCATCCGGCCCGACGAGTTCATCGAGCGCTACGGCGCCGACACCACCCGGCTGTACACGCTGTTCCTGGGCCCGCCCGATCAGGACGCCGAGTGGCAGGACGGCGGCGTGGCCGGCCAGCACCGCTTCCTGGCCCGGCTGTGGCGGCTGGTCAACGAGACGGTGGATCGGCACGGATCGGGCATCGAGCGCTCCGCCCCGGCCGACGGCGCCGGCGGCGACCTGGTGCGAAAGGCGCACCGCACGATCGAGAAGGTGACCGGCGACATCGGTCAGCGGTTCTCGTTCAACACCGCCCAGTCGGCCGTGCACGAGCTCGTCTCGGAGATCCACGAGGCCGAGGCGGCCAGCGGCCAGCAGCTGCGGTTCGCCTGCGCCATCGCGGTCAGCCTGATCCACCCCTACGCGCCGCACATCGCGTGCGAGCTGTGGCAGCGGCTGGGCGGGGAGCGGCTGTGGGATGAGCCGTGGCCGCAGGCCGACGCCTCGCTGCTGGTGGCCGACACCGTCACCTACGCCGTGCAGGTGAACGGCAAGCTGCGCGGGCAGGTCGATGTGGCTGTCGGAGCCGAGAAGGAGGCCGTGCTGGCAGCCGCCCGTGCGGTGCCGAACGTGGCGGCGCACATCGACGGCGCGGCCGTGGTGAAGGAGATCGTGGTGCCGGGCCGGCTGGTGAACCTGGTCGTGCGCGAGGGCTGATCGTCGCGCGGCGGCGTTGCAGGAATGTGACCGTTTTGAGGCGGGCGCGGGGATGACTCGTGACCGTGGGTCGCGGGAGGATCGTCGCCATGCTTCCGCTGCCCCCGCAACGACTCGCGCTGTACGCCGGCATCGCACTGGTCGTGCTTGTGATCGGCTGGCGTGCGCACGGATCGGCGCCGCAGGCGGCCTACGACTCCCCCGCCACCTCCACGCCGGCGCCCGCCGACCCGGCGCTGCAGGTGGTGGTCGTGGACGTGACCGGCGCCGTCAAGCGTCCCGGCGTGTACCGGTTTGCGTCCGGCGCCCGCGTGCTGGACGCGGTGCGCAAGGCGCGGGCGGGGCGCAACGCCCAGCTGTCGGGCCTCAATCTGGCCGAGCGGCTGGCCGACGGCGAGCAGGTCGTGGTGCCGCGGCGGGGAGAGCCGCTGGCGACCGGCACGCCGTCCGCCACCGGTTCCGCGCCCGCGATCGTGCACCTCAACTCGGCGACGCTCGAGCAGCTCGAGACGCTGGACGGCGTCGGCCCGGCGCTGGCGCAGCGGATCATCGACTTTCGCACCCTGCACGGCGGCTTCCGCTCGCTGGACGAGCTCGACCAGGTGAGCGGCTTCGGCCCAGCCCGGATGGCGGCCCTGCACGGGCATGTGGCGCTGTGATCCCGCCACCCGGTTCGTGCTGGCGGCGCTGGCCGGGCTCACGTCGGCGGCGTTCGGGCGGCCCTTGCTGGGGTTGGTCGTGGCCGTACCGTGGCGGCCGCGCGCGCTGCTGGCAGCGACGGCGCTGCTGGCGGCGGCGTGGGGTGGGCAGCGAGTGGCCGATCTCGACCATCGAGCGCTGCGGCCGGGGCCGATCGAGGCGGTGGTGGTGGTGACGGCGGCGCCGAGCGGCGACCGCGCGATCGTGCGCGTTGCATCCGCGGCCGAGGACGTGCTGCTGGTCGCCCGCGGGCAGCGCCCGCTGCTGGGCGGTGTCTACCGGGCTGAGGGGCGGCTGCAGCCGCCCGATCCGGCCGTGCGCGGCTACTACGCGACCCAGGGCGTGCACCTGGAGCTGCGAGCTTCGCGGCTGACGGCGCTCGGCATGCGCGGCGGTGGCTGGTCGGTGATCGACCGGCTGCATGCCGGCGCGCTGGGCCGGTTGGCGGCCGGCCGGGATCCGTCACCGCAGCGAGCGCTGGTGGCCGGGGTGACGCTGGGCGACACCAGCGGCATGTCGTTGGCCGACCGCGAGGCCTTCCGGGCCAGCGGGCTCTACCACCTGGTCGCCGTTTCGGGGCAGAACGTGGCCTTGGTGGTGGTGTTCGCGTTGGCCTGCCTCGCCCTGCTGGGCGTGATCGGCACACCCGCCCGGCTGGCTGCGATCGCGCTGACGCTGGTCTACGTGCTGGTCACGGGAGCCGGCCCCTCGATCGTGCGGGCCGGCGTCGCGGGCGGCCTGGTGTCGGTCGCCTGGCTGGCGTCCCGGCCGGTGGCGCGCTGGCACCTGGTGGCCTGCGGCGCCGCGGTGGTGCTGGCGCTGAATCCGCTCGACCTGTTCAACCCCGGCTTCCAGCTCAGCTTCGCCGCCGTGGCCGCGATCTTCCTGGTCGCCCCGCGGCTGCAGGGCGTGCTGGGGCAGGCGGCGGCCGTCTCGGTGGCCTGCACGCTGGTCACTACGCCGATCGCGTGGTGGCACTTCGGGCGGCTGGCGCCGCTGTCGGTGCCGGCCAACCTGCTGGCACTGCCGGCGGTCGCGCCGCTGCTGGTGAGCGGTCTCACGGCGATCGTGCTGGGGTCGCTGTGGCCGCCGCTGGCCGGCCCGCCGCTGTGGCTGGGCGATCTGCTGGCCGGCTATCTGCTGTGGGTCGCGCACCTCTGCTCGTGAGCGGCGCGGGCGACGGGTCAGGCGGTGGGCAGCGGCCGCTGCTCGGGGCCGATGTAGCGCGAGTCGGGCCTGATCAGCCGGCCGGTCTGGCTCTGCTCGAGCGCGTGCGCGCACCACCCCGCGGTGCGGGCGACCGCGAAGGCGGGCGTGTACAGATCGGTCAACAGGCCGACCCCGTCCAGCACGATCGAGGCGTAGTACTCGACGTTGGTCTTCAGCGGCCGGTCGGGCTTGTGCTCGGCCAGCAGCCGCAGGGCGACGTCCTCGACCTGGATCGCCAGCTTCAGCCAATCCGCATCCGCCGACAGCCGCTCGGCCACCTGCCGCAGCGCCGCGGCGCGAGGATCCATCGTCTTGTACACGCGGTGTCCGAACCCCATCAGCCGCTCGCCCCGGGCGAGCGCTTCGCGGATCCAGGCCTC
>JAWVEC010000105.1:0-3965 GCA_033856975.1 Gaiellales bacterium | reverse complement strand
GACGCAGGGCGGCCGGCGGCTCGGGGGCGGCGGGTGGCGGGGTGGCCTCACGAAGCAGCGATTCCAGCCGTGGGCCGAAGGCCGACGCCGCCCAGCCGATCAGCCACACCGAGGACTGCACCTCGACAGCGGCCATCGTCGGCCCGGCCAGGATCGCGTGCTCGACCAGCACCTGGCCGTCGGCGTGCGAGAGCCGTCCCAGCACCAGCTCGCCGTTCTCGATCACGAGCAGCCTGGCCACGCGGCCCGGCGGCTGGCCGGCCGCCGCGACGGTCGCGGCCACATGCACGTAGGGCCGGCCGTCGTGGTCGCTGCGAACGTCCACGACCACGTCGGCGTCGCCGATGCCGACGCTGCCACGCCAGGCGTGGTCGCCGTCGACGCCCCCCGAGAAGGAACGCGCGAGCGCGCGCCGCACCTCGATCGCGTTGACTTCGATCTGGCGGTCGCTCACGGTCGCGAGTCTACCCGAGCACGGTCGGCGTCACCGCGGCGGTGCAGCTGGCGCAGCGGCGGGCGGCGGCCGGGATCGTGCTCAGGCACTCGGGGCAGCTGCGTGCGGCGAGCTCGCCGCCGGCCGGGCCGCGGACGGCGTTGATCAGGCTCATCGGCTTCACGATCACGAAGAAGACGACCGCGGCCACCGAGATGAACGAGACGACCGCGTTCAGGAAGTCGCCGTAGAGAAACACGCTGCCGTTGATCGTGAAGTGGAGCGCGCCGAAGTCGGGCTTGCCGAAGATGGCCGCGATCACGGGCGTCAGCAGATCGGCCACCAGCGCGTTGACGACCGCCACGAACGCGACCCCCATCACGAAGGCGACGGCGAGATCGATGATGTTGCCGCGAAACAGGAACTGTCTGAACTCGTTCAGCATGGAACTCCTTCTGTGGCTGGTCGTGTTGCTATTCCCCGATCTGGCGCCGCCGCGGCGATCGCTGCGGTCACGTCCCTCCCAGCACGAACGGCCGCAGCACCCGCCAGGCGGCCTGCGGCCGGCGCGCCAGCGTCCCCGCCACCAGCGGCAGCGAGAGGATGTCTCCCCGCAGCATGGCCGTCGTCACCTCCGCCGGCAGCCGGTCGAGCATCTCCACCGCCCGGTCCCAATCGCGGTCGTCCATCCTCGCCACATAGTGGTTCGCGCGCATGGCAAGGCCCCACGAGCGCCCCCGCGTCCGACGGCCCGCCCGCTCCCAGCGCCGCAGCCGCTCCACCGGCACCACCCCGGGATGCGCCAGCGCCGCGATCGCGATCGGAGCCGCCCTGCGGGCTGCGACGATCACGTGCCGGATGCCCTCGCCCAGCAGCGGGTTGGAGTGGCCGCCTGAGTCACCGACAACCAGCAGGCCGTCGCCGGTCAGCCGGCCCGGCGCCTCCTGGCTGGGGATGCGGCCGCTGTGCAGCTCGAGCAGCCGCGCGCCCTCCAGCTGGTCGGCCAGCGCGCGCTCGACCGGCTGGTAGAGGTCGCGGGGGTTGGCGTCGGTGTCGGGGTGGATCACGCCCACGCCGATTCGCACGCGAGTCTCGCCGCGCGGAAATGCCCAGGCATAGCCCGATGGCGCCAGGCCGCCGACCAGGATCATCGCCTCCTTCTGGGGAAAGCGGGGGGCGGCAAGCTCGCGTTCGTAGCCGACGCCGACCCGCTCGAACCCGGCGTGGACGCCCGCCTGCCGCGCCAGCAGCGAGCTGGTTCCGGTCGCGTCGACCACCAGCCGGCACTGCACGGTGCGCGATTCGGCGCCGCTGCGAAGCGACAGCTCGCCCGTCCGCTGAAGCCGCGCCAGCGTGCCGGTCTCGACCACCGCCCCGGCGGTTCGGGCGCGGTCGGCGAGGTGGCGCCAGGTCGCCGTCACGTCCAGCGCGCATCCCACTCCATCCCCCCACTCGATCGTGCTGTGGGCGTGCTGGGATCGGAACGAGAGCCGCGAGATCGGGTGCCAGAGGCGGTCGGGCAGCCCCAGCTCGCGCAGCGCGTCCTGCCACGAGCCGCCCGAGGTGCGCACCGGCAGGCCGATCTCGGCGTTGCGCTCACAGACGAGCACCGACAGCCCGCTCTGGGACAGCGGCTCGGCCAGCGCCAGCCCCGCCGGGCCGGCACCGACGATCACGACGTCATGCTGCTCGATCACGTGGCAAGACTACTTCCGGAACTCCAGGCTAAGCTGCGACCGTGAGATCGCGCGAGCTCGACCGGATGCTGGAGCTGGCCGACCAGCTGGTGGCGGCGCGGCTGGTGCTGCGCAATCTGACGGCGCTGGACGAGGAGATCGCCCGCCAGCGGCTGATCGCCGAGCGGGCGCCCGCGGTTGCCGATGCCGTATCGGCGCGCCGGGCCGCGATCGAGGCGATCGCCCGCGACCTCGAGCAGCAGTGGGTCGCCCAGGGGCCGCTGGTCGCGCTCTGGCAGCGCGCGGTGGAGCTGGCCCAACTGGCGGAGGGCAGCGGCGCAGACCCGGCCGAGTACCGGGCGGACGTGGAGGAGGCTCGGCTGCGCGTGGAGGCTGAGCGGCTGGCCACCCGTGAGACGATCGAGCGGCTCTGCGACGAGCGTGAGGCGCTGGCGGACGACGTGCTGGCGGCCCCGTTCGACCTGCCGCTTCCGCCGGCGGTGAGAGATGACGGGCGGCCCGAGGCCGGCCGCCGTGACGCGCTGGGACTGATCGAGGTGGCCGACGCGGCACTCGCGATCGCCGCCGAGCAGCGAGTGCACGCGCTCGAGCGGATCGAGTCGGCGCAGCTCGAGCGGGACGGGCTGGGCGCGGGCTCGGACGTCGAGTCGCGGATCGCGGAGCTGACCGCCGCCCTGCCGGAGTCGATCGACCTGCCGGCCTCGGCACCGCCGTCGGCCGGCATGCGGCTGCAGCGGGCCGGCGTGGGTGTCACCGCCACCACCCCGGCGTGACCGTTCCGGTGCGGGCGTTCGCCCTCGGGTCGGTCGAGCCGGACGCTGCACTGGCCTGGGATGAGGCACTCGTGCGGGCGCCGCTCGAGATGGCCACCCTGCTTCTTTGGCGGACGTCGCCGGCGGTGGTGATCGGTCGCTTCCAGCGCGCCGACTGGGAGGTGGATGCTGCCGCCTGCGAGCAGCGTGGCGTGCGCGTATGGCGGCGCTTCACCGGTGGCGGAGCCGTGCATCTCGACGCCGGCACCCTCTGCATCGCGCTGGCCTGGCCGGCCGATCACCCGTGGTCGCGTGCCGGCGTGCCGGAGATGTACGAGCCGCTGCTTGACGGCATCGTCCACGCCTGCCGGCTGCGCGGGGTTGACGCCGGCCGCGATCAGCGCACCGTCCGGGTCGGGGCGCACAAGGTGACCGGGATCGCCGCCCATCGGGGTCGCGGCGGCATGCTCGTCCACGGCACGCTGCTGATCGACGCCGACCTCGACTCGCTGCGGGCCTGCCTGGCAGGGGCACGGGGGGGAGACCTGCAGGGTGCTCCGCGTCCGGCCGCAAGCCGGCCGGACAGCGTAGCGAACGTCGCCGGCGAGCGCTGGGAGGAGGCGGTGATCGAGGCCTTCGCGGCCGAGCGCCGCGAGCCGGGCGAGCAGCTGGCCGCCGCCATGGCCGTGCTTCGGGCGCAGAAATACCACGACCCGGCATGGCACGCCGGGTCGTGGTCGAGCGTGACAGCGCCCGAGGTGCGGGCGCTGCTCGGCCCGGTTACATCAGGGTGATGACCTGGTTGATCACGTTGATGACGCCCGACGAAAGCAGCGCCAGCGTGGCAACGACCGCGACCGTGATGATCGTCAGCACCACCGCGTACTCTGCCATCGTCTGGCCGGACTGCTCCGTTGCCAGGTGTTCGAATTTGTTCATGTGCCCATTCCTCCTACTTCGTGGGAGGCCGCGCACCGTGATGAAGAAGACCTACGACATTCCGGCAATTTGGATTCGGAGCGCGCCTCACACTTAGTATCGTCCGATTTCCCGGGCAGTTGAGATACCCCTTTGGGGGAACCG
>JAWVEC010000104.1:0-7515 GCA_033856975.1 Gaiellales bacterium | reverse complement strand
GCTCACCTGATAGCCCGCCAGCGAGCTGCGCAGCTTCTCGAGCGAGTCGAGCAGCCGGTCGGGAAGGGTGGCGATGTAGCCCTCCTCGTAGCGATCGAGCAGCGCATAGTCCTCTGCCGTGCCGTCCTCCATGCGGGTGAATGCGACCGTCTTCATGCCGCGATTCTACCGGAGGCTAGGCCGCGATCGCTGCGTACTCGCCGGTCAGCTCATCGAGCACCTTGGCCAGCCGGGCGGCCTGCCCATCGGCAAGGTTGCCGTCCTCGTCGAACTGCTCGTGTGCCCGCGCCAGTGCCATGTCGGCGCTGACGACGCGTGCGCCCATCACGCCCAGCACCTTCTTCAGGTCGGCCTGGGCCCACATGCCACCGTAGCCGCCGGTGCTGGCACCGATTACGGCCACCGGCTTGCCCTTGAAGGCGTTGTCGGGGAACGGGGTGGAGGCCCAGTCGAGCGCGTTCTTGAGCGCGCCCGGCAGCGAGCCGTTGTACTCGGGGGTGGCGATCAGCACGGCGTCGGCGGCGGCGATCCGCTCTCGCAGCCTCGTCACCGGCTCGGGTGCCGGCTCAGTGTCGTTGCGCTCGCCGTTGAATGGGGGCACCTGCGCGAGGTCGCTGTAGCGATCGATCTCGACGCCGTTCGGCGCCTGCCGCTCCGCGGCGCGGAGCAGCAGGCCGTTGAACGAGCCGTCTCGCAGGCTTCCCGAGATGGCAAGGATCCGCATCGCGACTACGCCTGCTTCACAAACGAGAGGCTGGCGACGAGGGTCACGGTGTCCTCCAGCAGCTTGCCGCCGCTGGGCAGATCCATGTTGAAGTCAACGCCGAAGTCGTGGCGGTTGACGGTGCCCTCGAGGTCGATGCCGACGCGGTCGTTGCCCCACGGATCGGAGGCCGGACCGGTGATGGTGGCCGACATCTCGATCGGCTTGGTGACGCCCTTCAGCGTCAGCTCGCCCTCGAGCCGGTCAGGGGCGACCAGCGAACCGTTGAAGGTGGCGGTCGGGTAGCGCTCGGTGTCGAAGAAGTCCGGCGTCTTCAGGTGGCCGTCACGCTGCTCATCGTGGGTGGTGGCGCTGCCGGTCTCGATCGTGCCGGTGACGTGCGGCTGGTCGCCGCCCTCGAGCGTCGCCTCGAACTTGAGGAAGTGGCCGTGGACGGTCGAGATGCCCATGTGCGTGGCCGCAAACTCTGCGGACGAATGGGCGGGATCGACCTGGTAGGTGCCGGCCGGGATGACCGTGGCTGCTTCTTGTATGGTGCTCATGCTGGACTCCTGTCTGAATAGCGGTTATACTTGAGCAATCAAGAATCTACCATGGAAAAGTTGATCCGTCAAGTATTGAGTCCTCAAGTAATGGCCGCATGGGGCGGGCTGCTTCGCAGCCATGCCACGATGACGCGCGCAATGAACTCGCAGTTGATCGCCGAGCACGGGATCACGCTCAGCGACTACGACGTGCTGATCCAGCTCGAGAACGCCCCCGACCAGCGGATGCGCCGTGTCGACCTCGCCAACGCCGTCTTGCTGACCGCGTCAGGCATCACGCGCCTGCTCGATCGGCTGGAGGCGGAGGGCTGGGTCTGCAAGCACTCCTGCAAATCCGACGCCCGCGTCACGTGGGCCGTGCTGACCGAGAGCGGACACCAGAAGCTGGCCGAGGCGGCCGTGACGCACCACGCCGACATCGCCCGCCTGTTCACGGCCAGGCTCAGTTCCGAGGAACTGGACGCGCTGGGCTGCCTGCTCGGGCGGCTGGGCTCGCGGCCGGAGGTCCACTCCGTGGCACCGGTGGCCGACATCTCGGCGGCGTAGCCAACCCTGCTTGCGGTAGCGTGGTGCCGATCGTCTCGCACCAGCCACGCCGGAGGACTTCTTGAGCGCCACCACCCACGCACACATCGACCGCGGCCGTCTGGCTGACCTGCTCGGCCGCGAGCGGGAGAGGTTCGCCGCCGAGCACCCACGCTCGCGCGAGCTGTTCGCCGAGACGTCAAAGACGCTGCTCGGCGGCGTGCCGATGAGCTGGATGACGATGTGGGCGGGCGGCTTCCCGCTGTTCTTTGAGACGGCCCAGGGCGCGCGCGTGGTGGATGTCGACGGCCGCAGCTACATCGATCTCTGCCTCGGTGACACCGGCGCCATGGCCGGGCACGCTCCCGAGCCGACGGCCCTTGCCGTCGAGCGCCAGATCCGGCGCGGCACCACGGTGATGCTGCCCAGCGAGGACGCGGCCTGGGTCGGCCGCGAGCTGGTGCGGCGGTTCGGCCTGGACGCGTGGCAGTTCTCGCTCACCGCCACCGACGCCAACCGCTGGGTGCTGCGAATGGCGCGGCAGCTGACCGGCCGGCCCAAGGTGCTGGTGTTCAACTACTGCTACCACGGCACCGTCGACGAGTCGGTGATCTCGCTGGAGGACGGTGTCGCCCGGTCGCGGCCGGGCAACGTCGGCCCCGCCGTCGATCCCACCGTCACCACCAAGGTGGTCGAGTTCAACGACCTGGAGGCGCTCGAGCGGGCGCTCGAGCCGGGCGACGTGGCGGCCGTCCTGGCCGAGCCGGCGCTGACCAACATCGGCATCGTGCTGCCCGACCCGGGCTATCACGAGGCGATGCGCGAGATCACCCGCCGCACCGGCACGCTGCTGATCATCGACGAGACGCACACGATGAGCACGGGGCCGGGCGGCTACACCGCCGCGTACGGGCTCGATCCCGACATCCTCACCGTCGGCAAGTCGATCGCCGGCGGGGTCCCAATCGGCGCCTACGGCATGCGCCGCGAGCTGGCCGACAGGATCCTGGCAGCCGACGTCGATCTGGAGGATGTGGGCGGAGTCGGCGGCACCCTGGCCGGCAACGCGCTCTCGCTGGCGGCAGCCCGCGCCACGCTGGGCGAGGTGCTGACCGACGAGGCGTTCGCGCACATGATCCCGCTGGCCGAGCGGTTCACGGCCGGCGTCCAGGAGGTGCTCGACTCGCGCCGGATGCCCTGGAACATCGTCCAGATCGGCGCCCGCGCCGAGTACCGGTTCAGCCCCGAGCCGCCGCGCAACGGCGGCCAGGCGGCGGCCGTGCACGACGGTGAGCTGGACGCCTACATGCACGTCTTCCTGATGAATCGCGGCGTCCTGATCACGCCCTTCCACAACATGGCGCTGATGTGCCCGGCCACCACGGCCGAGGACGTCGATCGCCACAGCGAGCTGTTCGCCGAGGCCGTCGACGAGCTGATCGGTGGCTGACCGCTGAAGCGTTCGTAACCGCACGGGCAACGGCCGACCGTGCTGGTAGCGTGGTGGGGATGGACGAGATCATCATCACCACGATGAATGACCTGCCCGGGTACGAGATCGTCGAGGTGCACGGCGAGGTGTTCGGCCTGATCGTGCGAGCGCGCAATGTGTTCTCGAACATCGGCGCGGGCTTTCGCACCGTGTTCGGCGGCGAGGCGAAGGGCTACACGACGCTGCTCACCGACAGCCGCAACCAGGCCATCGAGCGGCTGCGGGCGCACACCGTCGAGCGCGGCGGCAACGCCGTCCTGGCGATGCGGTTCGACTGCAACGAGATCGCCGACATGATGAGCGAAGTTGCCGCCTACGGCACCGCGGTCACCGTGCGCAAGATCTAGCCGACGTGACGGTTCGTATCGACGCGTTCCTGGCGGCCTTCGACGGGCGAGTGAACGGTGCGCTTCCACAGAACTGGCCGGCGGGGTCGATGGTTCACTCCTCGGCCGTGAGCTCGCATCTCAGCCGCGCTGGCCTTCTGGCGCTCAACGGGTTGCCGCCCGACGTCGCTCTTCATTCCCTGGTCGAGCATGCCAATGAGGCCATTTCCCAGTTCAGCGATGGTGTGAGCGAGGACGCACGTGAGCCGTACGGCGGGGTCGTGACGATCGACGGCGGAGTTCTGCGCGTCCGGTTTGGACGCCTTCCACGTGACCAACCCGACGCAGGGTGGCTGGCCGCCGAGCGTGAGCCGATACCACTCGAGGAGATCACCGAGTCCGCCTGACGAGTTCGCGTCCCGGCATGCGATAGTGCCAGGTGGTGGAACGCTGGCAGACGATCATCGAGCCGTTCCGGATCCACTCCGTGGAGCCGGTGGCGATGACCACCCGCGAGCAGCGCCAGGCCGAGCTCGAGACGGCCGGCTACAACCTGTTCTCGATCCCCTCCGGGCGGGTGCTGATCGATCTGCTGACCGACTCCGGTACCGGCGCCATGTCGAGCGAGCAGTGGGCGGCGATCCAGCGCGGCGACGAGAGCTACGCCGGCTCACCTTCGTGGTTCAAGTTCCGCGACGCCGTCACCGAGCTGTTTCCGTTCAAGCACATCATTCCCACCCACCAGGGCCGCGCGGCCGAGAAGATCCTGTTCTCGGTGCTGGGCGGCCCCGGCCTGGTGATCCCCAACAACACGCACTTCGACACCACCCGTGCCAACGTCGAGTTTACGGGTGCCGAGGCGGTCGACCTGGTGATCGCCGAGGGCCGCGAGCCGGCTTCGCGCCACCCCTTCAAGGGCAACATGGACGTCGATGCCCTGGAAGCGCTGATCGAGCGGCACGGCGCGGCCAAGATCCCGGTCGTGTTCGTCACCATCACCAACAACTCGGGAGGGGGCCAGCCGGTCAGCCTTGAGAATCTGCGCGCGGTGCGGGCGGTCTGCGATCGCCACCGGCTGCCCCTGTTCCTCGACGCGTGCCGGTTCGCCGAAAACGCATGGTTCGTGCGCGAGCGCGAGCCGGGCCAGCAGGGCCGCCCGATACCCGACATCGTGCGCGACTTCGCGGAGCTGGCGGACGGCATGACGATGTCGGCCAAGAAGGATCCCCTGGCCAACATCGGCGGCTGGCTGGCGCTGAACGACGACGATGTTGCCGACCGCTGCCGCAACCTGCTGATCCTGACCGAGGGCTTCCCCACCTACGGCGGTCTGGCCGGCCGCGACCTGGAGGCGATTGCGCAGGGACTGCGCGAGGCCGTGGACGAGGACTACCTGCGCTACCGGATCGGATCGACGCTGTATCTGGGCGATGCGCTCGACCGGGCCGGCGTGCCGGTGGTGCTGCCGATCGGCGGCCACGCCGTCTACCTGGACGCGCGCGCGCTGCTGCCGCACATCCCGCCGCTGGAGTACCCGGGCCAGGCGCTGGCCGTCGCGCTCTATCGCGAGGGCGGCATCCGCGGCTGCGAGATCGGCACGGTCATGTTCGGCCTGCGCCCCGACGGCAGCGAGCAGCCGGCGGCGATGGACCTGGTGCGGCTGGCCGTGCCGCGCCGCACCTACACCCAGAGCCACATCGATTACGTGATCGAGGTCTGCCTGTGGGTGGCCGAGCGATCGGCGGAGCTACGCGGGCTGAGGATCGTCCAGCAGCCGGCGCAGCTCCGTCACTTCACCGTCACGTTCGCGCCGCTGGACGCGTGAGCGCGCCACGGAACGTCAACTGGGCCAGCTCATCTTCAGCTCGACCGGCGCCGCCTTCACCGTCAGCTTGGTGACCCTGACGATGTAGGTGCCGGGTGTGGTATTGCGGCGTGCGGCGAAGCAGTAGATCGAGCCCGCGGCGCCCTGGCAGCGGCTGCGGTTCTTGGTGTCGAGCAGCGTGACCGGAGTCGTCCACGACAGCTTGCGCAGCGTGACCTGGAAGCGGCCGCCGGGGTTGACGATGTCCGAGAACCGGAAGTTGACCGCCACGGTGCCGGTGTGGCCGACGACGATCCGGAACGCGTGCGACGTTCCGGCCCCCCGCGGCAGGGTGAAGCCCGTATCGCTGTTCGCGGCGAACGCCGCCGCCGGCAGGGCCAGCGCCGCCAACGCGGTCGCCAGCAGGATCAGTCGTCGCATCTCGTCACTCCTTGTCGATGAGGTAAACGTGCCCGAACTTCACCATAGACACAGCTCCGCGTACGATCCAGACTTCGCCGAGACCTGTCGCCGAGGCGTGACGCAGCTGTTACCGATCCGTCACGAAGCGCCCTCGGGCGCTGGGACATCCGGTGGTTCCGCGCCTGCCACCGCGGCCGCGCTGGCCACCATTACCAGCGCGATTCCGGCCCACTGGGCGACGCTCAGGCGCTGGCCCTGGAAGGCGAGGCCGGTCAGCGCCGCCACCGCCGGTGCGACGCTCAGCACCAGCGCGTAGGTGGCCGAGCGCAGCCGCCGCAGCGCGAGCGCGTCCAGAGTGCCGGGAAACGCGGTCGAGAGCAGGCCGACGGCGGCTCCCAGCACCAGCACCCGCGCGTCCAAGAGGTCGCTGCCGGCGCTGATGATCGCAACCAGCACAGCCGGGCCGGTCGCCACCACCATCGCCACCGCCAGGCCCTGGGCACCGGGCAGCCGCCGCGCCGCGCGGGCCGAAAGCGCGATGTACCCAGCCCAGCAGGCGCCCGCGCCCAGGGCGAGCAGGATGCCCGCCGCCGTCACCGGCCCGTTGACGCCGTGCGCGAGTGCCAGCACCAGCACGCCGGGGACGGCCAGCGCCACGATGCCGATGTCGCGCGCGCGTCGCGAGCCGGCGATCGCGATCGCGATCGGCCCGACCATCTCGAGCGCTACCGCCACGCCCAGCGGAACCCGCTCCAGCGCGAGGTAGAAGCTGGCGTTCATGGCCGCGATCACCACTCCCAGCCCGGCCAGGGGAAGCAGCTGATGCCAGCCGAGGCGACGCAACGGCGGCCGCGACGTGCCGATCAGAAACGCGGCCGCCGCGCCCAGCCGCAGGGCCACCACGCCCAGCGCTCCGACCGACGAGAACAGGGCGATCGCGATCGCGGCGCCCGACTGGACGGCCACCATCCCCAGCACGGTGGCGACCACGCCGGCCAGAATCGATCTCCGGTGCCGGCCCGGCTCAGCCATCGAGGCCGTCTCTGCGGCCATGCCGTGAGAGAGGGGGGCGGATGTCGCTCACACCGCCAACCCTACGGTGAACGTGCTCCGGCCGGGCGCGTAGCCCGGCCGGAGTCAAACGCTCAACGAGCCCGGTACACGATCCTTCCGCGATTCAGGTCGTAGGGGGAAAGCTCCACCTTGACCCGATCGCCAAGCAGGATGCGGATGCGATAGCGCCGCATCTTGCCGGCCGTGTAGCCGATGGTGGTGTGGCCGTTGTCGAGAGCGATCCGGAACATGCCGTTTCGCAGCGACTCGGTCACCTCACCCTCCAGCTCGATTTTTTCTTCCTTGACGCTCATACAACTCCCAACGAGCTACATCGTTAGACGGGAGTGACGCCGGTTGCCTCGGGGCCCTTCGAGCCCTCGCGAGCTTCGTAGGACACCTTGGCACCCTCCGCCAGGGTCTTGAAGCCATCGCCAGCGATTGAGCTGTGATGGACGAACAGATCCTTGCCTCCGTCATCGGGGGCGATGAACCCGTACCCCTTCGAGTCGTTGAACCACTTAACGGTTCCAGTTGCCATAATCGACACCTCCCTCCACATACCTCACGAACGAGTTAGGAAGGCGGGATGCGCAACCGAACGAACGTTCCTAGATTCGCTC
>JAWVEC010000103.1:0-3580 GCA_033856975.1 Gaiellales bacterium | reverse complement strand
ATGGCGCGTCGCAGCCCATATACGGAGTTCATCTGGGCAAGACGCGAGATCGCCTCCCGCGCCAGCGTGACGCCGCCAGCCGCCGCGAGGCATTTTGCTAGAGCTTATAAACTCCTCCGATCATGGCCGGAGCCGTCGAACAGATCTTCATCGCCGAGTTCGAGTCACCGGCGTTCAGCGTCGATTCGGTGCTCGCCCTCACGGGACGCGGCCTGGACGGCGACCGCTACCTCGCCCCGGAGGACGGATGGGCGCCGAGCGGCACCGCGATCTCGCTGATCGAGGCCGAGGTGATCGAGGCGGTGCACGAGGAGCACGGCATCGACCTCTCCGGCGGCCGGTCACGGCGGCAGGTGATCACTCGCGGCGTGCGGCTGAACGACCTTGTCGGCACCGAGTTCAGCGTCGGGCCGATCAGGTGCCGCGGCGTCGAGCTGTGCGAGCCGTGCCTCGCGTTGTCGCGGCTGATCGATGAGCCCGGGCTGATCAAGGCGCTCGTCCACCGCGGCGGCCTTCGCGCGGACATCCTCGCCGGCGGGCGCATCGCCGTCGGCGACAGCGTCGGCTAGACGCTAGAGAAGCGCCTCGAGTCCCAGCGTCAGGCCGGGCGGCAGAGCCTGGATCCGCTTGATGGCGAGCAGCACCCCTGGCGTGAACGCGTCTCGCGAAGATGTGTCGTGGCGGATCGTGAGCGTCTCCCCCAGCCCGCCCAGGATCACCTCCTGGTGTGCGACCAGCCCCGGCAGCCGCACGCTGTGGATGGGCACGCCCCCGCCCATCCGGGCGGCGGTCGCCAGCGCGGTACCCGAGGGGGCGTCGCGCTTAGTGTCGGCATGCAGCTCCACGATCTCGGCGGCGGGCAGGTGCCGGCGAGCCTCCTCGGCGAACCGCATCATCAGCACGGCGCCGATTGCGAAGTTGGCGGCGTGGAACAGCTGCACGCCGCGGGCCGCGGCCTCCCCACCAAGCGCCTCGAGCCGATCCGGGGCGATGCCTGTCGTGCCGAGCACGATCGGCAGGCCGCCCGCAATCGCCGTCTGGCAGGCCTCGACCGCGAATGCGGGTGCCGTGAAGTCGACCACCACGTCGCCAGCAGACACGACCTCGCCCAGCGCCACGCCCAGCGACGGCGCTGCTGACGCCGACAGCTCCAGCTCCGCGTCGGCACCGATGGCGGGGGCCAGCGCGCGGCCGACGTTGCCGGTGGCACCCGAGAGGATGACGCGGATCATCGCGTCAGCTTATCGGCCTCAGACCAGCGCGGGGTTGAGCACCGCGACGGCCTCGCGGAAGCGATCCTCGTTGGGGCCGATGCCCGCCACCGAGAGCCGCTCGGGTGCGAACAGCTGCCGTGCCAACGCCGCCACGGCGTCCGGGTCGACGGCGTCGATCTCGGCGCAGATGCGGTCGAGCGAGAGCAGCTCCGAGTCGGTCAGCACCGACTTGCCGAGCCGGCTGGCGCGGTTGCTGGTCGACTCCATCGAGAGCATGATCCGGCCCTTCAGGTTCTCCTTGGCGCGCTGCAGCTCGGCCGGCTCGATGTCGCCCGCGCCCATCATGGTGAGCTGTTCGGCGGTGATCCGCATGCACTCGGCCAGGTTGTCCTCGCGGGTGCCGACGTAGACGCCGACCATGCCCGTGTCGGCGTACTGCGAGGCGAACGTGTAGACCGAGTAGGCCATGCCGCGCTTCTCGCGGATCTCCTGGAACAGGCGGGAGGAGGCGGAGCCGCCCAGGATCGAGTCGAGCAGCGAGGCGGCGAACCGGCGCCGGTCGGAGCGGGGCAGCCCGATCCCTCCCAGGCAGACGTGGTACTGCTCGCTGGTCTTGGTCTGGAACCGGATCTGCGGGTTCGACTCGCCGACCCAGACCGGCCGCACACCGGCGGCCGGGTCGGGAAGCTTGGCGTAGCCGCCGAAACGCTGCTCGATCGCGTGCACCAGCGGCTCGTGCTCGAGGTTGCCGGCGGCCGCGATCACGATGTTCGATCCCACGTAGCGATTGGCGTGGTAGTCGCGCACGCTGTCGGGGTTCATCGCGTTGACCGCGTCGGTGGTGCCGATCACGGGCCGGCCGAGCGGATGGTCGGAGAACACTGCGGTGGATATCAGGTCGTGTGCGAGATCGTGGTAGCTGTCCTCGTACATCGCGATCTCCTCCAGCACCACCTCGCGCTCCGACGCCAGCTCGTCCGCGTCGAAGGTGGGCGCGAGCAGCATGTCGCTCATCACGTCCAGCGCCGGCTCGAGGTGGGCGTCCAGCACGCGCGCGTAGAGCACCGTGTACTCCTTCGCGGTGGCGGCGTTCAGCTCCCCGCCGAGGCCGTCGAACACCTGCGCGATCTGGACGCCGGAGAACCGGGACGAGCCCTTGAACAGCAGGTGCTCGATGAAGTGGCTGATGCCGGCGTTGGGCGCGGATTCGTCACGCGAGCCGGCCCCGATCCACATGCCGATGGCGATCGACCGCACCGAACGGACACGCTCGGTGACGATTCGCTCCCCGCCATCGAGCGTGGTTACGGTATATCGCTGCACTCGGCGCACTGTAGCAACTGGGGTTTGGGAGCGCGGGGCGCCAGCGGCGCCACTCGCGACTGTCCTCAGGGCTCTGCCCGACAGCGGCAGAGGCCGTTTGGCCCGCGACTACGGGCTCGAGTCAGACCCGTCGCGTCGCGGGGCCGCCGCTTCAGCGGCGACCCCGCTATCGCGCTAACGATTGCGCCGCCCGCGATCCCCGCCGCGGTCACGGCCGCCGCCACGAGGGCGGTCGCTCTCGGAACGCTCCGGGGCCGGATTGGCCTCGGCCACCGCGACCAGCTGCTCGGGCGTCGTCTCGCCACCGGCGTCGTTCAGCTTCGCCAGCAGCGTCAGCCCGACCCGGCCGCGGTCCTTGTCGACCTCGGTCACCGAGACGCGGACATGGTCGCCGCGTGCGAGCACCTGCTCGGCCGAGGCCAGGCGGTTGCCCTTGGGCAGGATGCGGCTGACGTGCAGAAGCCCGTCGACGCCCTTCTTGAGGTTCACGAAGGCGCCGAAGTCGGCCAGCTTGACCACCTCGCCGGTGAACTCCTCGCCGACCTCGATCTCCTTCGTCATCGAGTCGATCGCCTGCCGGGCGGCCTCGGCCAGCTCGCCGTTGGTGCCGTAGAGGCGGATCGTGCCGTCCTCCTCGATATCGATCTGGACCTCGTACTCGGCCTCGAGCGAGCGGATCGTCTCGCCACCCTTGCCGATCACCATGCCGATGAAATCGGGATGGATCTTGGTCGAGATGATGCGCGGAGCGTGCGCCGCCACCTGCTCGCGAGGAGCCGCGATGGCCTCCCGCATCTTGGACAGGATCGCGAGCCGGGCATCCTTGGCCTGGGCCAGCGCGGTGCGCAGGATCTCGGTCGTCACGCCCGTGATCTTGATGTCCATCTGCAGCGCGGTGACGCCGTGCTCGGTGCCGGCGACCTTGAAGTCCATGTCACCGAGATGATCCTCGGCGCCCTGGATGTCGGTCAGGATGACGTACGAGTCGCCCTCCTTGATCAGGCCCATCGCGATGCCCGCAACCGGCGCCTTGATCGGTACGC
>JAWVEC010000102.1:0-4048 GCA_033856975.1 Gaiellales bacterium | reverse complement strand
CACGCCGACCGCTCGCGGCTGTACACGGAGGAGATCAACGCCGCCGTGCGCGGCGCCTACACGGCCGGCGCCACCGAGGTGGTCGTGATGGACTGCCACGGCGCCGGCAAGGGCTGGACGTTCAACTCGCTAATCCCCGACCAGCTCGACCCCCGCTGCGACTTCGTGGTGCAGCAGGAGTGGACCGAGTACACCGAGTTCCTGGAGCAGGGATGCGACGCCGCCCTGTTCGTCGGGATGCACGCGATGGCCGGCACGCCCGACGGCGTGATGAACCACACCGTGGCCGGCACCGAGTGGCGCAGCCTGTCGTTCAACGGCACGCTGGTCGGCGAGACCGGCATCAACGCCGCGCTCTGCGGCAGCTGGGGTTGCCCGGTGCTGATGGTGACCGGCGACCGCGCCGCCTGCCGCGAGGCCGAGGGGCTGCTGGGCGAGGGCCTCACCACGGTCGCCGTGAAGCAGGGTCTTGGCCGCTTCAGCGCCCGCCACATCTCACCGATCCGGGCACGCGAGCTGATCGAGGCCGCCGCAGCGCGGGCGTTGTCCGACCTGACGGCGGTGCCGCCGTACGAGCCCGGGAAGCCGTGCGAGATCCGGGTCGAGCTGGCCACCAGCGACGAGGTCGAGCGCTACCGACACCACCCGGTGGTCGAGATCGCGGACGGCCGCACGCTGATCTCGCGGGCGGACGACTGGTGGACGGCCTGGCGCCAGTTCTACTTCACGTTCTTCCGCGACCTGTAGCCCGCTCGTTCGATCTCGTCACGGATCGAGCACGACGGCGAACCGCTCGCGCAGTACCGCTCGCCACTCATCCTCGCCGGACAGCTCGCGCTCGGTCACGTCATCGCCATCGCGCTCGACCAGCCGCAGGTCGGTCAGCGTGATGCGGCCGGTCTCGGTCGCCAGGGTGCACAGCCGCCGCTGCGTGAAGCTGATGTCGGGCGAGGTCTGGCTGTACTCACACATCTCTGCGAACTCCTCCAGCCGCCGCGGCGTGAGCGCGAACTCGCGCCGCAGGCCGCCGCTTTCGACCACCTGCCGCGGCTCGTCGCCCAGCGGCAGCGGCACCAGCGACGACTCTCCAAAGCCGACGTCGGCCAGCCACGGCTGGTCGAGGTCGACGCGCAGCATTAGGTGCCCCAGCTCTCGGCCCTCGCGCTCGCCCACCACCCGCGCGCCCAGCAGCGTGACCCGGAAGCCGAGCTGCTCCAGCACCCAGCCGAACAGCCCGTTCTGCTCGTAGCACCAGCCGCCCCGCCGGCGCCCGACGATCTTCTCGAAGTTGGCGGCGCGGTCGAGCACCAGCCTGCGGCCGAGATGGATGTCCAGGTTCTCGAACGGCACCGACAGCATGTGGGCGCGATGCAGCCCCGACAGCGTCTCGAGGGTCGGCTCTCGCGGCCCGGCGTATGCGATCCGGTCGCAGTAGGCCGCGACGTTCACACGTGCGTCGTACGCCCGGAGTTGTTCAGCTGCGCCTTGGCCGGGAACACCATGTCGGGATCGCGGTCGAAGCTGAGCAGTGCGATCAGCCGGGTCGGCCCCTCGACCACCGGAGACACGCGGTGCAGCGAGCGCGTGCCGCGAAACAGCGCCAGCGTTCCGGCCGCGAGCGGCGCCACCTGCACCTGGTCGCTGGTGCCCTGGAAGACCCGCCGGATCCGGTCATCGCCGGGATCATCGTCGCTTCGGATCATCGGGACGTACTCGAACTCGCCGCCCCGAGACGGCTTCTGTAGCAGCAACGACACCACGAACTCGTTGTCGTCGAAGTGCCAGCCCTGCTCGCCACCCGGATCCATCGCGGAGATCATCAACGCGAGCAGCGGATCGGCGCAGCGGTAGACCCGATATCCGAGCACCGCTGACAGAAAGCCTGTCATGCCGTCCCACTCATACAGCGCGCGGATCGGCGACGAGGGGTCGATCAGGTCATAGGCGATCGTGCGCATCGAGTGGCGGTGCGCGATCCGCAGCGGGTCGTCGGCCGCGAGCGCGGGGTCGATCTCGGACTCGTTCATGGCCACGATCGCGCGCTCTTTGCGAAACGCGTCCGGCACCTCGGCCTGGAGCTCGGTGGCCGATCGGGACACGGCTTCGGCGCCGAGGAAGCCGGGCAGCAGGCACAGCCCCTCCCGATCGAGCTGCAACCTGCAGCGCTCGATCAGATCGCGCGCCGCGGGCTGGTCGAGGTCGTCGATCGGGTATCGGTCGCGGTCGAGCGGCAGCGTGGCTGACATGCTCGCAAATCCTACTTCGATCCAGCCGTCGCCGCGACCGGCTCGACCGCCGGCTCGACGTGCAGCGCGGGCGCGTGCACGTCCGCCAGCCGGATGGCCACATAGATGCCGACCATGTCCAGGAAGCAGTAGCCGCCGGCGATGCCGCTGGGAGGGTTGCCGAGCGTGGTGACACCGACGAAGTCGTGCCCCGCCCACGCCCAGTTACCGACGTGGGTGCCGATGATCTCGAGGTAGGCGGTGACCACGAAGGCGGCCGCGTACACCAGCGGCGCCCGGCCGCGCAGGATGAATGCGGCCAGGAACAGGAACAGCAGCGCGCCGCCGGTGTCCGGTCGCGAGCTGAGCGTGATCCCCCAAAGCGCCCAGGCGGCCGCCACCACCAACACCGCCCGCGGGAACCAGACGCCGGCCCGGTTGGTGCGCATTGCACCCGCGGCCGTCAGCGCGGCCAGGTAGACCAGGCCGTGACCGGGCGGCACGAAGCTGGGAACGTTGTGCAGCCGGTAGGTGTACAGGCCGAGCAGCGGCGAAGCCGAGTACTCGAGCATCGTCGCGGCCACGATCACGGCGCCGACCTGGATCCGCACCGCGCGCGGCTCGCCCCACAGCAGGGCGAGAAGCAGCAGCCAGGTGGCTGCGCCGAGCGCCCGCTGCAGGTCGATGCCGGCCGAGCCGTCGGCAAGCAACACCAGGGGGATCCAGAAGATCGTGACGGCAGCGATCAGAATGACACGTGACGGGCCGTGCGGCATCGAGCTAGTGGTAGCGGATCCTGGCGGGTGACACAAGCAGGAACCCCGCATCGCCGGTAGGATGCCCCGCCGTGGGGACGCTGATCTCGCCGCCGTACGACCACTGGCCACGGTACGAGGAGCTAACCGGCCTGATCGAGGGCTGGGCGGCGGCGATGCCCGAGATGTTGGCCGTGCAGTCGATCGGCCGTTCGCACGAGGGCCGCGAGATCTGGATCTGCGCCGTCACCAACACCGCGACCGGCGGCGCCGACGAGAAGCCGGCCGTCTGGATCGACGCCAACATCCACGCCAGCGAGGTGACCGGCGGCGCGGCCGCGCTGCACCTGATCCATCACCTGCTGAACGGCTATGGCGACGACCAGCGAGTGACGCGCGCGCTCGACACGCGCGCCTTCTACGTCGTCCCGCGGCTCAACCCGGACGGCGTCGAGCTGGTGCTGGCCGACCGGCCGCTGCACGTCCGCTCCGGCGTGCGCCCGTGGCCGCTGGCAGATCCACAGCCGGGCCTGCACGAGTCGGACGTGGACGGCGATGGCCGCATCCTGACCATGCGGCTGCCGGACGAGACCGGCCAATGGAAGGTCGATCCGGCGCATCCCCGGCTGATGGTGCCACGAGAGGCCGACGAGCAGGGCGAGGGGCCGTACTACCGGCTGCTGTACGAGGGTCACCTGGTCGACTACGACGGCGACATCATCAAGGTTGCGCCCGCTCTGGCGGGGCTCGACTTCAACCGCAACTTCCCCTACGACTGGGCGCCGCAGGGCGACCAGGACGGCGCCGGGCCGTACCCGACGTCCGAGCCCGAGGTGCGGGCCGCGGTGCAGGCGATCAGCGACCGCCCGAACATCACCCATGTCGTCACCTACCACACCTTCGGCGGCGTGCACCTGCGGCCCTACGGTGCCAAGCCGGACGACGACGTCCCACCCGCCGACCTCGAGACGTACAAGCGCGTCGGCGCGGCGGCCACCAAGATCACCGGCTACCCCTGCGCCTCGGTGTTCCACGACTTCCAGTACGAGCCCAAGACGTTCATGCGGG
>JAWVEC010000101.1:0-4943 GCA_033856975.1 Gaiellales bacterium | reverse complement strand
CAAGGTCGAGTTCGCCCATGCCAGCCGCTGGTCATCGACCAGGTTCGGCACCGCGGCGCTGGACGCGGGCATGAACGGCGCCTCCGCCAACCCGACCAGCGCCGCGAGGGCGACCAACAGGGCTGGGCTGTCAGCAACCACCATCGCAGCGGCGAACACCGCCGCCGCGAGTTCGGACACGATCATCACCCGGCGGCGGTCGTAGCGATCGCCCAATGCGCCCGCGACCGGGGCGACAAGGCCGGCCGTACCGATCGCCAAAAACAGTGCGGCCGACATCCATACCGTCGAATGGGTGCGCGCATACACCCCCACCATGAGGGCGATCCAGCCTGCCTCGTAGCCGGTTACAGCGATCGCCCGGCTGGCGGCGAGGCGGCGAATAGCGATTGTTGGTGCGGTGGTCACGGGTGAGTCTCCAAACGAGCACGACGGCGGAATTGGGGCGGCGAAACGCCGCAGGCCGGTCAGCTAGGGAGACTGAGAACCACGAACCGACTTTAGCAGACGGACGGGCGGGGCCAACGGCCTCGACCAGGAACCACCGGAGCGGACGCGTCCCGGCTACGCACCAGGCCCGTACGAAAGCACGGTGACGCCGGTGGTGGTGATTCGGATCCTCGCCGAGGCGCTGTTGTTGGTGTAGCTGGCCTCGCTCACCAGGTGCTTGGGATCCGCGGTGGCCGTCAGCCGGTACTTGCCGTTGGCCAGGCCGGTGATGTCGATCCACTGGAAGTTGGTCGTGTTCGAGTACTGGTCTCCCCAGCCCACCGACAGCCCCATCATCACGTTCAGGGCGCTGGGATCGCCATACCCGCAGCTGTTGATGGGGGTGTACTGCGCCGTGGCCGGCGCTCCCGGAAGCGTCAGTCGGAACTTGACGTTGTCGAAGAAGCAGAAGCCGTGCTTTGCCAGCGCGCCCACCCGCCTGCCGTTATCCAGCCGCACCAGCTTCCCACCCTCCATGTCGAGCGAGTGCCAGTGGTTATGGCCGTCGCCGGCATACTGCTGGGCGATGCTGGTGGAGGCGTCCGTGAAGCTGTTGTCCGTGTTGTAGATACGCTGGACGACCGTCATCTGACTCGTCGTATCCGGCCGGCTGCCGCGCACCTCCAGACTGCCCTGACCGACGTCGACCATCACCGCCGTGTAGCGCAGCAGACGGTGCCCCGGAATCGTGGTCGTATCGAGCGTGACCGTGCTCAGCTTCGCCATCCCCAGATCCGGCAACACGGCCTGGGCACCACCGGCCGGCACCGCGCCGCCAAGGCCAAGCGCGAGCACCACGATTGCGAGAATCCGTCGGGTCACTGTGGCCAGTCTACGGGATTTTCCCGGTGCCGCGAGTGGTCACCTGTACTCGCCGTGACGGCGGATCCACACCTCGGACATGTCGGATTCGTCGCGTCCCCAGGGCGCGCGGTCGAGTATCCCGTAATAGCCCATCAGGAACTCAAGTCCGCGGGCACCGGTCGAGTACGTCTGGTGGACGACGCCGTCTGCGAGCGCGAAGACGCTCACCACCGGGCCCTCGGAGAGGTATCCGGCCGGGTCGGTGCCGCACGCATCCGCCAGCGCCGGCACCGGGCCGAGCTGGCCGCTGTCCAGGAACGGCTTCAGCTCCTCCACGGTGAGCGAGGCGCCGAAGTCGGCGTTGAAATCGCTGCCGACAGACGAGACCCAGGGGAAGCTCCAGCCCATCCGCTGCTTGTAGGCCTTCAGCTTCTCCAGCGGCGCCCGCGAGGCGCAGAGGAACGTCACGTTGCGCGCGTTCAGATGCGGAACCGCTCCGTTATAGGTGTCCGCCGCGGACGAGCAGACCGGACAGCCCGCCGTGTACGTGGGACCGAACATGAAGTGGTAGATCATCAGCTGCGAGCGGCCGTCGAACAGCTCGGCGAGCGTCTTTGTCCCCGCGTCCGTGTCGAAGCGATACTCCTTCTCGATCCGCACCCACGGCAACTCGCGCCGCTGCCCGGCGAGCTCGTCGCTGGTGCGGGTCAGCACCTTCTCCCGCTTCAGCAGCTCGTCCCGGGCGGCCTGGTACTCCTCGCGCGTTCCGATCCTGTGGTCAGCCATCCTGTCCCCTCCAATCAGTCGTCGTCGATCTTAGATGTTGATTAGCCCCGCCCGAAGCTTGTCTAGCAGCTCAGCCAGCTGCGCCGTCTCCGCATCGGTGAGGTTGTGGGTCATTCCGGAGCCGCCGCCGCTGCCGGCGGACTGGCACGGCTCGCCCCGGCCGCCCGCGGCGACGTGATCGACGCCGTGCAGACGGTCTTCATCGTCGCCACGCCCGTCGCGGCGCTCGCCCTCGCGGCGATCTTGCTCCTCAAGGGGGTACCGCTGAGGTCTAACGTCACGGACTGACCGCCTGCAACTGGCCCGCGACATGTAAGGCGCCTACGGGTCCGGCGATCGCCGCGTCATCTGGAACCTGCCGTGACCGCGTGGCCAGGATCAACTACGTCGCGCGCTGGTGTGCCAGATCCTCCAGCCGCTCGGCGACGTCGGGCATCGCGGCCTGCATCTCCCGGTACCTGGTGCCGAACATCGCCAGCGCGCGCCCCTCGCTCTCGGCGATGACGTCGGCGTTTCGCCGGCCCTCGCCGTAGAACGCCATCTCGCCGAACACCGCGCCCGGCTCGAGCGTGACCAGCACGGCGCCCTCCTGCTCTACCCGCACCCTGCCCTGGTCGAGGATGAAGAAGGCGTAGCCGGAGGCGCCCTCGTGCACCAGCCGCTGGCCGGGGCCGAACTCCTTTACGTCGAACCACGCTGCCAAGAGCGCGAGCTGATCGCCGGACAGACCCTGGAAGAGGTCGATCTGCGCCAGCCGATCGGGATCAGGATGCATGTGCACCTCGTTGTGGTTTGGGAATCAGCGGCGAGTGTAGCGCGCGGCTTTTTGCCGTCACCGCTTCTTCACCGCCTTCTCACCGTGTCGGTGATGAAGCTGGCCGCATCCGTCTCCTCGTGGTCGTTCGCCAGCCGGCCGTCGCGCATCCGCAGCAACCGTGGCGCCGCGGCGGCGATGGCCGGATCGTGGGTGATCAGGACGACCGTCAGCTGCTGCTCGGCCGAGAGCCGCCGCAGCAGGGCGAGGATCTCCTCGCCGGTGGTCGAGTCGAGGTTGCCGGTGGGCTCGTCGGCCAACAGCACCTGTGGCCGGTTGGCCAGCGCGCGGGCGATCGCCACCCGCTGCTGCTCGCCGCCCGAGAGCTGCGACGGCAGGTGGTGCGCGCGGGGGCTGAGGCCGACGGCGTCCAGCAGCTCGGCCGCCCGCCGCTCGCGCTCGGCTCGCCCCAGATCGGTGGTGGCGATCGCCGCCTCCACGTTCTGGCTGGCGGTCAGCGTCGGGATCAGGTTGAACTGCTGGAAGATGAAGCCGATCGTGTCGCGTCGCAGCCGCGACAGCTCGCCGTCCGACGCCCGCGTGAGGTCGGCGCCGGCCAGCCGCACCTGACCCGAGGTTGGGCGGTCGAGCGCCCCCAGCAGCTGGAGCAGGGTCGTCTTGCCGGATCCGCTCTGCCCCGCGATCGCGATGAACTCGCCGTGGCGGATCGTGAGCGAGACGTCCGCCAGCGCGGTCACGCTGCTCGACCCCGATCCGTACACCTTGCCGACGTTGTCGAGCTGGTAGACGTCGGAGGTGTCGGGCGCGGCCTGCTCGCCGTGGCCGTTAGTCTGTGTCTGTGTTTCGATGGTGTTCATGTCTCTCTCCGGGTCAGATGGTTTGGTCATTCGATCGTGCGAAGCGCCTCGGCCGGGCGCAGCCGGGCCGCGCGCAGGCCGCCGACGGCGCCGGCGACCAGGCCGCCGGCCACCGCCAGGGCGACCGCGGCCAGTAGCAGCATCGGGTCGACGCTGGTGGTGATCTTGACCAGCTGTGAGCCCGACGTGGTGGAGCTGGCCGCCTGGCCGAGGCCGAAGCCGCCCGGCCCGCGAGGCGCCGCGTTGGCTGCCGTGCTGGCCGCCGCCACCGAGGCGTTCAGCGTCCAGCCGACGGCGTTGATCGCGGCCGCTCCGGCGACGCCCACCGCGACGCCGATCACGCCGCCCAGCAGGCCCTGCAGCAGCGACTCGCCCGAGATCTGGCGAACCACCTTCCACTGCGACCAGCCCAGCGCCTTGAGCGTGCCGATCTCGCGCACCCGCTTGGAGACCGACGCCAGCGTCAGCAGGCTGGCGATCAGGACGGCGCCCAGCAGGCCGATCGCCTCGAGCGCCGTACCCAGCTTGGACGAGAGGTTCTTGGCATCGGTCAGCGATCCGCCCACCCGCTTCGCCAAGTCGGCGGCGGTCGTCACCGACGCGCCCTTGAAGCCGGACTTGATCGAGCTCGCTACCGAGCTGACGTCGCCCGAACTGGCGGCGCGCACGTTGACGCCGTTGATCTCACCGCTGTAGCCGGCCAGCTTCTGCAGCGTGGTCAGCTCGACGTAGATGTTCGAGGCGGTGCCGCCCAACGGGGCGCTGGAGATGCCGACGACGGTGAACGTCTTTGAAAACAGCGTGAACGTGTCACCGACGGCGATGCTGTTGGAGCTGGCGTAGCTCTGCGAGACGATCGCCTGGGAGCCGCCGCCGGTGGCGTCGAAGTAGCCGCCCTTGACCACCTGGCTGGGGGTGACCGGCGCCAGGCTGGGCTTGGTCTGGTCGACGCCTGTGACGCTGCGCGAGCTGAACTTGATGCTCGAGTTCCCAAAGCCCTGGAAGCCCTGGCCGCCACCCTGCTGGGGTGGTCCCCCCGTGTCGGAGCCGCCCTGTGGGCCGATCTTCACGTCCGGCACCTTTCCCGAGATGTGGTTGACGTTCAGGCTCAGGTAGCCGGCCGCGCCCGAGACGTTGGCCAGCGAGGCAAGTGAGCTTGCGCGGCTTGTCGAGAAGCTGACCTGGGACGAGTTTGCGACGTCCTTGTTGATCGTCGATCCCGGGCTGGCGCC